>NZ_JBVVQE010000022.1:0-103112 GCF_055811435.1 Mesorhizobium sp. WSM4837 | reverse complement strand
ATCATCGAGGGGGGGGGGGGGGGGGGGGGGGGGGGGGGGGGGGGGGGGGGGGGCGCCCCCCCCCCCCCGGGGGGGCGGGGGGGGGGGGGGGGGGGGGGGCCGGGGCCGCCCCCCCCCCCCCCCCCCCCCGCCTCGCTTCGCGAGGCACTCTGCCCTCAAGGGGGAGGCATTGCGCTCCAGTACCCTCAACGGGATTTCCACCACCCCGGCAGGCTGATAGACTCGGGTCGCCTGCGGAGGAGACGGCGATGCCGATCAATCTCGACGAGTTGAAGAATGCCACCAGCCTGCGCGGCCGTCGCCCGGGCAATGGGGCCACGTTTGTCGCGCCGGTCGACGGCAGGGCGCATGTGTCGGGCGAGCGCACCGTGCCGCTGCTGCAGCAAACGATCCCGGCGCTGCTTTCGGACACAGTCAGCAAATACGGCACGCTCGATGCCGCCGTCTTCGTCGACCAGGACAAGCGCTTCACCTGGAGCGAACTTTCAGACACGGTGGACGCGCTGGCCGCAGGCTTCCTGGCTCTCGGCCTGGCAAAAGGCGACCGCGTCGGCATCTGGTCGCCGAACCGCTGGGAGTGGCTGGTGACGCAATTCGCCACCGCCCGCATCGGCCTGATCCTGGTCAACATCAACCCGGCTTATCGGCTGGCCGAACTCGACTATGCGCTGAACAAGGTCGCTTGCCGAGCGCTGGTCACGGCCGTCAAATTCAAGAGCTCCGACTATCTCGGCATGATCGAGACGCTGGCGCCGGAGATCGCGACGGCGACACCGGGCGAGCTCGATGCGAAAAAATTGCCGGCGCTAAAAATCGTCATCCGCATGGGCGAGGAGCATTCGCCCGGCATGCTCAATTTCACCGACGTGCTGGCGATGGGCGGGCGCGACGAGCATGATAGCCTCGACCGGATCTCCGAGGGGCTGAAACCCGGCGATGCCATCAACATCCAGTTCACCTCAGGCACGACAGGCGCGCCCAAGGGCGCGACGCTGACCCACAACAACATCGTCAACAACGGCAATTTCGTCACCTTGGCGATCAGGCTCACCGTCGAGGACCGGCTGTGCATCCCGGTGCCGCTCTATCACTGCTTCGGCATGTCGATGGGCACGATCGGCTGCGTCACCAAGGGCGCGACAATGGTTTTCCCGGGCGAGGGGTTTGATGCCGGCGCCACGCTGAGAGCGGTGGCGGGCGAGCACTGCACCGGCCTCTATGGCGTGCCGACCATGTTCGTCGGCCTGCTCGACCATCCGGATTTCGACACCTTCGATCTCACCAGCCTGCGCACCGGCATCATGGCCGGCTCGCCGTGCCCGATCGAGGTGATGAAGAAGGTAGTGTCACTGATGCACATGGCGGAGGTGACAATCGCCTATGGCATGACCGAGACCAGCCCGGTGTCGTTCCAGAGCAGCGTCGCCGACCCGCTGGAAAAGCGCGTCTCGACCGTCGGCCGCGTCCACCCGCATGTTGAGGTCAAGGCGATCGATGCCGATGGCGCGACCGTTGCGGTCGGCGCGCCGGGCGAACTCTGCACGCGCGGCTATTCGGTGATGAAGGGCTATTGGGACGACGAGGAAAAAACCCGCGAGGCGATCGATCCCGACGGGTGGATGCACACCGGCGACCTCGCCACCATCGACGCCGAGGGTTATTGCAACATCGTCGGCCGGGTCAAGGATATGGTCATCCGCGGCGGCGAGAACGTTTATCCGCGCGAGGTCGAGGAGTTCCTCTATCGCCATCCCAAGGTCAAGGAAGTGCAGGTGTTCGGCATTCCCGACCCGAAATATGGCGAGGAGCTTTGCGCCTGGATTGTGCTCAAGCCGAGCCAGATCGCCACCGAGCAGGAGATCAAGGCCTTCTGCGCCGGCCAGATCGCCCATTACAAGATCCCGCGCCACATCCGCTTTCGCACCGAATTGCCAATGACGGTGACCGGCAAGCCGCAGAAGTTTTTGATGCGCGAGGCGATGGTTGACGAACTGGGGCTGGTGACGCCGAAGACCGCCTGAGCGGGCAACGGGCTCCCGTTCGTACTTACGCGTTTGAAGAACAGAGGCGTTGTCTCAATGTCGGGCACAATGACCCGGTCGAACGCGGCCTCCCCGCTGAGATCTGCGACGACGGACCCGAGCCAGCACCAGTGACAGACCGCGATAAGATCGTACTGCTACCCGGGAAGTGTAGGTGTGTACTCACGCCTCGTCTTTCGCGCGGCGCGCCATTCCTCGAACCGTTGCAGGATGACGAAGAAGGACGGTACGAAGAGAACGGCGAGACAGGTCGAGGCGATCATGCCGGAAAAGACCGTGATGCCGATCGACTTGCGCGCGCTGGCCCCGGCGCCTGTCGCCAACACCAGCGGCGCGACACCAAGGATAAACGCGAAGGACGTCATCAGGATGGGCCGGAAGCGCGCTCGTGCCGCCTCGATCGCCGCTTCGACTATCGGTCTGCCGGCGGCGCGCAATTCGCGCGCGACCTCGACGATCAGGATGGCGTTCTTGGCGGATAGCGCGATCAGCAGGATCAGGCCAATCTGCACGTAGAGATTGTTGTCGATGCCGAGGCCGTTGAGAACCAGGACCGGACCCACCAGCGACAGCGGCGCGGCGAGCAAGATCGAGATCGGGGCCAGCCAGCTCTCATATTGGCCTGCCAGCACCAGATAGACCAAGAGCAGCGCCATGCCGAACACCAAATAGATCTGGCTGCCGACAAGCTTTTCCTGGAAGGACAGCGCCGTCCAGTCGAAGCCGGTGCCGGGCGGCAATGTGTCGGCCGCAACCCCTTCCATCAGTTTGATCGCGTCGCCCGACGAGAAGCCATGTGCCTGCACACCGATGATCGATGCCGAGGGATAGAGGTTATAGAGGCTGATCAGTGATGGGCCGACGCTTGGCGTGACTGTCAGCAATGTCCCGAGCGGGATCATGTCGCCGCTCTGGTTGCGCACGCTCAGGCGGGCGATATTCTCGGGCGTCAGGCGAAATTGCGCATCGCCCTGCACATAGATCTGGAACACCCGCCCGAACTTGTTGAACTGACTGACATAAGTCGAGCCCAGATAACCGGCGAGCGTCTGGAAGACCTGGTCCGTGGTCAGCCCCAGGGTTTGCACCTTCTCGCGGTCGATTTCGACCGTGTATTGCGGGACGTTGGCCCGGAACGGCGCCGATACGCGCTGGATACCTGACTGCGTCTGAGCGGTCCTGGTTATTGCCTCGACTGCTCCTTGCAGCTTGGCGAGGTCGAAACTGCCGTCACGCAGCTCGACCTGCATGGTGAAGCCGGCGGCGTTGCCGATGCCCTGGATCGGCGGTGGAGGCAGCACCAGTACAGTTCCGTCACCCATGTCGGACAGATTCTTGTTGAGCGTTGCGTAGAGCGAGGCAAGATCCTCGCCCTTGCCGCGCAAGCTCCAGTCCTTGAGGATGATGTAGGCAACGCCGGCGTTTGCCAGCGTCGAGTTATTGTCGAGTGCCGAGATGCCCGCGATGGTCACGACCTGATCGACGCCCGGCGTGGCCTTGGCGAGCTTCGAAACCTGTTGCAGCGTCTCCTGTGTACGGCCAAGTGCGGCGCCGTCGGGCAGTTGAACCGAAGCAAGCAGGTAGCCCTGGTCCTCGATCGGGATGAAGCCGGTGGCCACGCGCGATATGCCATAGCCTGCCGCCCCGATGATCAGCAGCGCGATGATGCCCATCACCGTGCTGTGACGCACCATGGCACCGATCAGGCCGGCATAACGGTTCTCCAGGCGCTGGTAGACCGCGTTGAAGCCGCGAAAGAAGACATTGCGCTGGTCCGGCGGCACCGGCCGCCTTAGCCATGTCGCACACTGCGTCGGTTTGAGCGTTGCCGCGTTGATGGCGCTGATTATGGCAGTTGCCGCAATCACCAGTGCGAATTGCGCATACATTTGCCCCGTGAGGCCGGGCAGGAACGCAGCCGGGAGGAACACCGCCATCAGCACCAAGGTGATGCCGATGATCGGCCCGAAGAGGGCGTTCATGGCGGCAATGGCCGCGTCGTGGCCCGACATGCCGCGCTCCATATTGTGAGTGGCGCCCTCGACCACGACGATGGCGTCGTCGACGACGATGCCGATGGCAAGCACGATGGCGAACAGGGTCGACAGGTTGACCGAAAAGCCGAGCGCGGCCATCGCCGCGAACGCCCCGATGATCGTCACCGGAACGGTCGTTGCCGGCACCAGCATCGCCCGCCAGTCCTGCAGGAAAAGCAGGATGACGATGAGCACCAGGACGGCGGCTTCGATCAGCGTCTTGTAGACCTCGTGGATCGCCTGGCTGACGAAAATCGTGGTGTTGAAGGGGATCGAGTATGCCAGGCCTTGCGGAAACTCGCGTGACAGGTCCTTCATCCTGGCCTCGACCTTGCCGGCCACATCGAGCGCATTGGCGCCCGGCGACAGGAAAACGGCCATGCCCGCAGCCGGCTGGCCGTCGAGATTGAAGAACTGCCCATAGGTCTGGGCGCCGAGCTCGACTCGGCCGACGTCGCGCACGCGCGTCATGTCGCCATTGGCGCCGGTCTTGACGATCACGGTGCCGAACTGGCCGGGATCGTCAAGGCGGCTGGACACTTCGATCGTGTACTGGAAGGACTGGCCGTCGGGCGCCGGCGGCGCGCCGACCTGGCCTGCGGTGACCTGCTCGCTCTGCTGCCCCAGCGCCTGGACGACGTCCTGCGTGGTAAGGCCGCGCGCCTGCATCTTCTCGGGATCAAGCCAGACACGCATGGAATACTGGCCGGCGCCGAACACATTGACATTGCCGACCCCCGGTATTCGGGAGAGCTCATCCTTGAGCCGGATGGTCGCGTAGTTGGCGAGATAAAGGCTGTCATATTCCCCGTTCGGTGAAGTCAGCGTGACGATCTCGAGGATCGAGGTCGACTTCTGCTGAACGGTGACGCCTTGCACCTGCACCGCTTGCGGCAGCGTCGCCAGGGCTGAGGACACACGGTTCTGCACACGCACTTGCGCCTGGTCGAGATCGGTGCCGATCGCGAACGTGACGGTGAGATTGTAGGTGCCATCCGATGCAGCATAGGACTGCATGTAGATCATGCCCTCGACGCCGTTAACCTGCTGCTCGATCGGCAACGCCACCGTGTCGATCACCGCACGCGCGCTCGCTCCCGGATAGCGCGTCGTCACCGAAACGGTAGGCGGCACCACGTCGGGATACTGCGCCACCGGCAGGGCAAAGAGCGAGATGACGCCTATGACGACCATGAGGATGGCGATTACGTTCGCCAGGACCGGCCGCTCGATGAAGAATTTGGAGATCATTGCGCTGCGCCGTCCGTGGCGACTGCTTCCAGTTTCTTTTCTTGCGGTTCGATCTTCTGGCCAGGGACTGCCGTCAACAGGCCGGAGACCAGGACGCGGTCGTCCGCCCCGATACCCTTGGTGATCACACGCAACGCGCCGACCAGTTGGCCGATCTCAACCGGACGCTGTTCGACCACGTCGTCCTTTCCGGCGACGAGCACGTAGCGACCCTTCTGGTCGCTACCGATCGCCCGGTCGGGAACGAGCAGCATGTCCGGCTCTACGCCCAACGGCACGCGCACACGCACGAAATAGCCAGGCAGCAGTTCCCGGCCTTCATTGGGGAGCACTGCGCGGACCGCTAGCGTGCCGGTGGCAGCGGTAACCTCTGGCGCGGCGTAGTCCAGCGTTCCCGCGTGGGGATAACCCGTCTCGCTCTGCAAGCCGACCTCGACCGGTATTTTCTTGAGATCCTGCGCGGTCATTCCACGCTTCGCCATGGCGGTGCGAATGCGCAGCACATCCTGCTCCGAGATATTGAAATTGACGTAGATGGGTGCGGTCTGAACGATGGTCGCCAGGGTGGTGGCGCTGCCGGCGCCGACAAGCTGCCCCATCGATACCTGGCGGGAGGTGACGGTGCCCGCGAACGGCGCCTTGACCTCGGTGTAGCTCAGATTGAGTTGAGCCTGCTTGACGTCGACCGCGCTCTGCTTCTGCTTGGCGATGTCGACGTCTGCTGCCGCGGCGGCCTGGTCGGCGGTCGATTGCGAGATGATTTTCTGGGACAGCAGCTCCTGCTGCCGCTTTAGGTCAGCACCGGACTGCTTGGCGGCGGCATCGGATGAACCCTGCCCGGCCTCGGATTGCTCGAGCGCCAGCTGGTAGGAATCGGGCTCGATCAGGAACAGCCGGGCGCCGGCCTTGACCTCGTCGCCGTCCTTGTAATCGATTTCCTGGATGAAGCCCGAGACGCGCGCAACCAGGGGCGTCGTGTTCACCGCCGCGGCACTGCCGGTAGCCTCGAGATATGGGGTCACGCTCTGCTTCAATGGAAGCGCCACGTCGACCTTGGGCGGAGGGGGCGGTACGTATGTGTTTTCCTCGCTACAAGCGGACAATACTAGTGTCGCGGCGAACAAGCCTGCCGCCTGCGCAATTCTACCCGATAGTAAAAGCATTTCCCCCCTCTATATACTTCCCGGTGTATATCGCATTATATAAAAGTGAGCTAATCTACATGTTTGAGGGGAGTTTGTCATGCGGATTGCGTTGAGCGTGCTTTTCTTGGCAACTCAGATGGCAACCACCGTGGCGCTGGCGCAGACGGCGGCCGAGCGTGAGGCCTGCCAGGCAGATTACCAGAAGATCTGCGAGGGCGTGTTGCCGGGCGGCGGCCACATCATCAAATGCCTGGCCGATCACATGAGTGAGCTGACGCCCGAATGCCAAAAGGTCGTCAAGGCGAACACGCCTGGATAGCACCACTGTGCCTTTCCGAGCCGCAGGTGAACATGACGTGTCGGACTGGAGCGCCGGTGGGCGAGGTCTGCGGGTGCCGGATCGTGGCCCTGTCGTCTGGTCGGAAAGTTGGTCTGCTTTGTGGATTTTCCAGACATTCGCGACGCATTTCAGGGGCGGGCCTTCGCTTATCGTCCGGAACCCGTGCCAAAGCGACAGCGACATTAGGGTAAGCTGCTCTTTGCGTTCGCGCGGGCGAGACGGACGCTTCCGGGGTGGAGAAAAGCGGTTGGCTACCTATCTCGGAAGAGAGCGGATGGGGAAACAAGGCCGAAATCTTGGCCTCAAGCGAAA
The DNA here is from genome assembly GCF_055811435.1 of Mesorhizobium sp. WSM4837. Lineage (NCBI taxonomy): Bacteria > Pseudomonadati > Pseudomonadota > Alphaproteobacteria > Hyphomicrobiales > Phyllobacteriaceae > Mesorhizobium > Mesorhizobium sp. WSM4837. The sequence continues at coordinate 95,986 of NZ_JBVVQE010000022.1, read as the reverse complement.
GGAACCCGCAAATGGCAAAGAATACGATTTGCCTCTGGTACGATAAGGACGCCGAGGCTGCCGCCCGCTTCTACTCCGAGATCTTTCCCGACAGCGTGGTGAGTGCCGTGCACCGTGCACCCAGTGACTACCCGGCCGGCAAAGAGGGCGACGTGTTGACGGTCGAATTCACAGTCGCGGGCCTTCCTTGTATCGGCCTCAACGGAGGTCCCGAGTTCAAGCACAACGAAGCCTTCTCGTTCCAGATCGCCACCGACGATCAGGAGGAGACCGACCGCTATTGGAATGCCATCGTCGGCAATGGCGGCCAGGAGAGCGTGTGCGGCTGGTGCAAAGACAAATGGGGGATTTCCTGGCAAATCACGCCGCGCGTGCTGACTGACGCGATGGCGGCTGGCGGCGACGAGGCAAAGCGCGCGTTTGATGCCATGATGACTATGAAGAAAATCGACGTCGCCGCGATCGAGGCGGCGCGACGCGGTTGATGCTCAATCGCGTCTTGCTGCCAAATTGCTGCCAGAGTGTGTCAGCTCGCCACCCAGTGCGGCCGTCCAGCCGCCAGCTTTGCGTTGCGGCGACCATCAGTCACTTACCACTAAAAACGGTCTGATTTTCCGGTTCGAGTCTCAAGCGGGACCACTATCCTGCTACAGTGCGTCGCGTATGCTGCATCTTCGGTATCCCTTCGATGATTTGGCGAGCGCGAACCGTGCCACTCAAAACCCGACTGACCGAACGTTTTGCGATCAGGCATCCCATCCTCCTCGCTCCTATGGGCGTGATGGCAGGCGGACGGCTTGCAGCAGCGGTGTCGCATGCCGGCGGGCTCGGTTTGATCGGCGGCGGCTACGGCGACGAAGCCTGGCTGGACAAGGAGTTTGCCGCCGCAGTCAACGCCCGTGTCGGATGTGGGTTTATTACATGGTCGCTGGCAACCAGGCCGTATCTGCTCGACCGCGTGCTGGAGCGGCAACCCGCGGCGCTGATGCTTTCATTCGGCTCGCCAGCACCCTTCGCCGCGCATATCAGAGAAGCGCGAGTGCCTTTCATCTGCCAAGTCCAGTCGATGTTGCACGCCCGCGAGGCGCTCGACGTCGGCGCAGATGCAATTGTGGCGCAGGGCAATGAAGCCGGCGGCCCACAGCGGTCCCCGCTCGACCTTCACACTCGTTCCCGAGATTGCCGATCTTCTCGCGAAACAGGCGCCTCAGACGCTTCTCGTGGCGGCGGGTGGCGTTGGCGACGGTCGAGCGCTTGCCGCGGCATTGATGCTCGGCGCCGACGGCGTCCTGGTCGGCACGCGGTTCATGGCGACTGCAGAGTCCGCTGCGCCGCGCGGATTCCAGGAGGCTATCATCGCCGCCGATGGCGATGCGACGATCAAGACCACAACTGTCGACATCGCCCGCAACTATCGTTGGCCGACAGACGAATTCGTCGCGCGCGTGCTGAGGACTCGATTTGTCGCCGCCTGGCATGGCCGCGAAGGTCAGCTGACTGAAGCGCCGACGCTGGCCATCCAGAGCAGCGACTATTGGGACGCCTTTTACGCTGGCGATGCCGAGAACACCGGCGTTTTGATGGGGGAAGTGGCCGGAGTGATCCGAAGCGTGGAGTCGGCTGGACGCGTGATCGACGACATGATCGGACAAGCCGAGCGTCTGCTCACGGACGGCCCGCGACGTGTCGTCGATTGACTGCTCAGTTTCTCTTCTACTCTACCTGATTAATTGCACACCACCTCAGCCATTGCGCGGATGATCTTGCCACTTCGACGCATTCGTCGTGCCGCATCTTCTTGCGCCGCCAGACGAGGCAGATGGCGCTGCGGCATCGGTTCCTGGAGTGGGCACGATCTCCAGATCGCGCAATGGCGCTGGCTGGTCCTGCCGCTATTTCCGGGATGAGCGTGACGCCCGAGCCCATGCGCCACCATCTGCAGCAGCGTCGAGTCGCGGGCGATCAAAGCGACCTTCGCACACTCGTGCGAAGCGCACGCCCGATGCCAAGAAGCGCCGGTGATCACCGCTGTCTTTCCGCTTCAATCCGACTGTGCCAGCTCGGTGCTGGCAATGCTAAACCGCCGGTCCTTCGAGCCCGCTTCTCTCGTGCGACTTCCACAGGTACAAGCCGAGGACGGTACCGAAGAAGAATGTGTGGGCAATGAACTGCACGACCGGGCTTGCTTGCAGGAACCAGGGGAATGCGATCGGCGCGATCACATAGAAATTGACGAGCCACAAGGCGAGTCCAAAGACGCTCCCGAGACCGATGAAGGCGGCTCGCCCTCGCAGCATGGCGGCAATCTCCCCGAACACGATCCCATAAACGATAGCCAGGATCAAATGCACGACAACGCCGGCGATGCTGGCCGTCAAGAGCGGGTAACCGGGATCGAGGGCTTCCGATCCAAGCGCGATAGCGCCGATCATGCGCAGGGGCATGAAGAACGCTTCCGCCCCCATCATGAACGCACTCGCCGCCATTTCGAATGCCGCAAAGACGAGGCCAGCGACGATGCCCGCAACAGCCCCCTGCTGGAAACCCCATCGGATCTCGCGCGGCGTCACCGGTGTATGGACATAATCACGGTAAGCCATAGCACTGCTCCCTGTTCTGGATGCAGATTCCTCCGTAAAATCAATGCTGGGAACGCGTCGGCGGTTCCGGACGTCGGGTATAATTCACGAGGATTTGATTGAAGTTGATGTTTCTCGGCCGAGCTGACGGTTCGGCTCTTTGCCCGCATCGACGCTGCAGCCATGCAGCTTTCCACGACCGCCCCAAGCCGGCTGTTACCTCGCGCGAGACCTCAACTGGCTCCATAGATCGTAGCCCGCAAGGAGGACGCCGATGCCGACCGCAACGCCCAGATCGGGATGTGGGACGAAACGGACTACGACGCCGAAAAACGCCAGAAAGACTACAAACGCCAGGACGGCCAGGAAGCGGCTCAAATTCATCTGTTGTCCTCCATTCGCCCGTCCTTAGCCCCCGTAGATCATGTTGGGCAGCCCGTACACGATCTGCGGGAAGACGTAGATGATGACCATGCACAGGATAACGATCAGCATATAGGGCATCATTCCGCGGAAAATATCCGAAAGCTGAACATGCGGCGGCGAAATGCCCTTGAGGTAGTAGGCCGACATCGCCATGGGCGGCGACAAAAAGGCCGTCTGAAGGTTGACTGCGACGAGCACGCCGAAAAACAGCGGATCGATCTCGAAATGCGCCAATAGCGGCAGGAAGATCGGAACGAAGATCACGATAATCTCCGTCCATTCCAGCGGCCAGCCCAGGATGAAGATGATGATCTGGGCGACGATCAGAAACATCAGCGGCGACATGTCGAGGCCGGTGACGAAATCGCTGATCAGTTGCTGGCCTCCCAGATAGGCAAAGACTGAGGCGAAGGTCGCGGAGCCGACGAACAGCCAGCACACCATCGCGGTCGTGCGCGCCGTCAAATAGACGGACTCCTTCAGGCGTTGCCACGTCAGCGCCCGGTAGGCGGCGGCCAGCACGACGCCGCCGAGCGCGCCGATGGCGGCAGCCTCCGAGGGCGTGGCGAGGCCGAAGAGGATGGCGCCGAGCACCGCGAGGATCAGGGCCGCCAGAGGGACGAAAGAAGTCAGCAGCATCCAGCTGATTTGCAGGACCGAATAGTGCCCTACCTCGTCTCGGGTCGGCTTCGGCGCCACCTGCGGCTGCAGCACCGCCATCGTCACCACATAAATCAGATAAAGGCCGGCAAGCAGCAGTCCTGGAAGCAGGGCTGCCGCATACATACGAACTACCGACACACCCGCCGTCGCGCCATAGACGATGAGCAGAATCGACGGCGGAATGAGGATGCCGAGGGTTCCGCCCGCGCAGATCACTCCCGAGGCATAGCTGATGTCGTAACGCGCCTTCAGCATGGCGGGAAATGCCAGCAGGCCCATCAGTGTCACGACCGCCCCGACAATGCCTGTGGCCGTTGCGAAAAGCGTGCAGGTGATGAGGGCGGCGACCGCCATGGAGCCAGGAACGTGCCGGGTGGCGATATAGAGGGTGCCGAAAAGACGCTCGATGATATTGGCCCGCTCGACGATGTAGCCCATGAACAGGAACAGCGGGATGGCGGTCAGCACGTCGTTCGAGATCACGGAATAGGTCTGATTCACGAACAGATCGAAAATGCGGTTGTTGAAGAAGCCGCCGACCCAATGCTCCGCAAGCGTCCAGCCGTCGGCACCATCCTCAACCGCCCGTTCGTAGGCGCGCCACATCCGCCCCGGATTTAAATAAGCGTAGTAGCCAAAGGCGACCCCGAGCGCCATCAAAGTGAACGCAACCGGGAAGCCAAGGAAGATCGCCAGAAGCAGAATGAGCAGCATCGCGACGGCGACCTGAGGATCGCTCATCTGTCTTCTCCGTCGCGGTCGGGTTGATTGTCGGGATGGAGGAATGGGAGGTCGACTGCTTCCGAACCGTGATGCAGAACATCGAGCGTCTTGGCTTCCATCAGCACCTTCTCGGTTTCTTCCACGTCTTCAGCCGCGCGCGGCCATGTTCCGGTTCGCAGACAGACGACGCAGCGGAATACCTGGGCAATCCCCTGCACGAAGAGCAGGATGCCTGCCGCCACGATGACGGCCTTGAACTGGAAGATCGGAATCCCGGCCGGACTGTTCGAGCTTACCTCGAGATAGCGGAAGCTGCGCGCGGCATACTTCCAGCCGGCCAGAATCAGCGCCGTGACGCCTGGGAAGAAGAAGATGATGTAGAGGACAAGTTCGACCGCCGCTTGCACGCGCGGCCTCCACAGACGGTAGATGAAATCGCCCCGCACATGCCCGTCTCGCGACAAGGTGTAGGCGCCGGCCATCATGAACATGGTGCCGTAGAGCATGTAGCTGAGGTCGAATGCCCACGCGGTCGGCGCGCTGAACAGGTATCGCACGACAACTTCATAGCTCACGCCGAGCGTCATGACGACGACGCTCCAGGCGAACACCTTTCCAAACCATGCCGAAAGTTCATCGGCGAATGCAATGTAGCGGAGCATGTGCAGGGTTCCGTCAGGTGCAATCCGGCGGCCCGCAAGACCGCCGGATTTGCCGAAGCGGAGGCGCGAATTAGAGCTTCAGCTTGCCGGGGAAATGATGTTCGTAGGCCAGTGTCAGGTCGGCTGAATTCATAAGCTCGTAGTAGACGACGCGTTCGACCCATTGGCGCTGGCTGTCGAGCACCCGCTTCATGAACTCATCCGCCTCCAGCGTCGGGATGATCTTGTCCCAAGCCTCGAGTTGTGCGTCGAGAATCTCCTTCGAGGTGCGGTGCACGGTGACACCGTGCTCGGTCTGCAGCTTCTGCAGGTCGGCCGAATAGTTGTCGAGGGCGAGCGCGGTGTTCGCGGTGCTGGCCGCCTCGACGCCATATTCGAGAATGGCCTTCAAATCATCGTCGAGGTCGTCGAACACGTCTTTGTTGAACAGGAATTCGAACGACTCGCTCGCCTGATGGTAGGATGACAAGGTGTAGTGCTTGGCGACGTCCTGCGAACCGAAGCGAAGGTCGGACGACGGATTGTTGAATTCGAAGGCGTCGATAACCCCGCGCTCCATAGCCGGCACGATTTCACCGCCGGGCAGCTGCGCCACGCTGAGGCCAAGGTTCTGCATGAGATCGGCGGCAAGACCGACCGTCCGATACTTGAATCCCTGCAGTTCAGCGGTGGTCGTGACAGGCTTCTTAAACCAGCCGAACGGCTGCGCCGGCATCGGGAAGCCATAGAAGCCGACGACGTTGAGGCCCATGATCTCCTGCGTCAGCTCGCGGTAGAGATCCTTGCCGCCGCCCTGGTGGAACCAGGCGAGCATGGTGGTGGCGCTGCCGCCAAACACAGGGCCAGTTCCGAAAAGCGACGCGGCCTTGTGCTTGCCGTACCAGTAGACGGGGACGGTATGCGCGGCGTCGATGACGCCGTCATTGACGCCATCCAGCACCTGGAACGCGCCGACGACCGCACCCGCGGGCAGGAGCTCGAACTTCAGCCGGCCGCCGGACATCTTTTCGACGCGCTCTATGTATTGCCGCGCGAAATCCATCCAGATGTCCGAAGCAGGCCAGGAGGTCTGCATCTTGATAGTGACCGGCGCCTGCGCCAGTACGGCCGGGGCCGAGAGCGTCGTCGCTGCAGCCGCACCGGCGGTGATGGCTGTGGACTTTTCCAGGAACCCGCGACGCGAGATTTTCTTGTCGGACATTTACTCCTCCCATGTTGTAAACGCTTCTGCCACAACCAGAATATGCGAACTCGCCCCTTGCGCAACCAGTTTCGCTGCCAGTGACATCGGGCATCGGGCTTCGGTCTGGCACAGGCGCCAATATGTTTCCGCATTCGACGATTTTTTAGTCGGCGCTTATCCTTGTTCTGGCCTCCATAACGAATGTAGGACTGCTGCGCGGCATGCCAAGGCGGTCGGACCCTCTGGCCGACATCCCCACCCTCACGCCGCCAGCACCGCCTCGTCCAGGCCGCGGATGATCTTGGCCAGTTCGACGCATTCGTCATGCCGGACCTTGTTGCGTCGCCAGGCGAGGCAGATCGTACGCTGCGGCATCGGCTCCTGGAACGGCACGATCTTCAAATCGCGCATGGCGCTGGCCGGCCCTGCCGCCATTTCCGGAATAAGCGTGACGCCGAGCCCGTGCGCCACCATCTGCAGCAGCGTCGTCAGGCTGGTCGCGCCATAGCTCGCCATTGCCACCGGCCGCACGCTGCCGCAGACGGCAAGCGCCTGTTCACGCAGGCAGTGGCCTTCCTCCAGCAGCATTAGCCTTTCCAATGCCGGGCTTTCCGGCGGCACCGGCGGCGAGGCGAAGGCGGGATCGCCGGCCGGCACGGCAAGGAAGAACCGGTCGGAGAAAAGCGGCTCGGTGATCAGTCCGGGCTGATCGAGGGGAAGGGCCGCAATGAAGGCGTCGAGCTTTCCCAGGGCGGTGTCCTCGACCAGCGAGGCGGTCACCGCTTCACGCAATTCGAGCTGCAAGGCCGGGAAATGCCGTTTTAGTTCCGGCAGCACATGCGGCAGCAGATAGGGCGCCACCGTCGGGATGATGCCGAGCCGGAAGCGCCCTTCCATGGCGGGGCGGCCGCGCCGGGCCGTGGTCTCGATCTCGCGGATGTCGGCAAGAATGCGCTCGATACGTGGCAGCATGGCCAGTGCCTCGTCGGTCATCCGCACCGATTTGCCGCCGCGCTCGAAGAGCCGGCAATTCAGCCGCAACTCCATTTCTGCAATCTGCGACGACAGCGCCGGCTGGCTGACGCCGGCCAGTTTCGCGGCACGGCCGAAATGCAGCGTCTGCGCCAGTGCCTCGAAATATTGCATCTGCCGGACGGTGAGACCTATCATAAGCAAAACCTATCGCAACAAACAGGAAAGGCAATTTGTTTTTATCGGCAAGGCGGCCTAGTCTGGAACCATTCCAGAATGGCGTGGCTCAGGGCCCGTCCGGAAAATCAACAATCCCGGAAATCAACAAATCCCGGAAATCAACAAGTCGGAGAGAACGATGGACGCAAAGACCGATGACACCAGCGCCGGCAAATGCCCGGTCGCGCATGGGTCGGCCGGCAGGACCAACCGTGACTGGTGGCCAAACCAGCTTGACCTTGCCGTTCTCCACCAGCAGTCGAGCGTCTCGGACCCGATGGGCGAGGACTTCGACTACGCCAAGGAGTTCAAGAGCCTCGATCTCGATGCGGTGATCAAGGACCTGCACCAGGTGATGACCGATTCGCAGGATTGGTGGCCGGCCGATTTCGGCCATTACGGCCCGCTCTTCATCCGCATGGCCTGGCACAGCGCCGGCACCTATCGCATCGGCGATGGCCGTGGCGGCGCCGGCGCCGGCCAGCAGCGTTTCGCGCCGCTCAACAGCTGGCCGGACAACGCCAATCTCGACAAGGCACGCCGGCTGCTGTGGCCGATCAAGCAGAAATACGGCAGGAAGATCTCCTGGGCCGACCTGTTGATCCTCACCGGCAACGTCGCGCTGGAATCGATGGGCTTCAAGACGTTCGGCTTCGCTGGCGGGCGCGCCGATGTCTGGGAGCCCGAGCAGGACGTGGATTGGGGGTCGGAAACCAAGTGGCTCGGCGACGAGCGTTATTCCGGCGACCGCGAACTTCGGGGCCATCTCGGCGCCGTGCAGATGGGGCTGATCTACGTCAACCCGGAAGGGCCGAATGGCAAGCCCGATCCGTTGGCCTCGGCACGCGACATCCGTGAAACCTTCGCACGCATGGCCATGAACGACGAGGAAACCGTGGCGCTCATCGCCGGCGGTCACACCTTCGGCAAGACCCACGGCGCCGGCGATGCATCGCTGGTGGGGGCGGAGCCGGAAGGCGCCGGCATCGAGGCGCAGGGCCTCGGCTGGTCGAGCAAGCATGCCACCGGCATTGCAGGCGACGCCATCACCTCGGGCCTCGAGGTGACCTGGACCACGACGCCGACCAAGTGGAGCAACAACTTCTTCGATAATCTGTTCAACTACGAATGGGAACTGACCAAGAGCCCGGCCGGCGCCCATCAGTGGACGCCGAAGGGCGGCGCCGGTGCAGGCTCCGTGCCGGACGCGCACAATCCGTCGAAGCGCCGCGCGCCGGCGATGCTGACCACCGACCTCGCCCTGCGGGTCGACCCGGCCTATGAGAAGATCTCGCGGCGTTTCCATGAGAATCCGGATCACTTCGCCGATGCCTTCGCTCGCGCCTGGTTCAAGCTGACCCATCGCGACATGGGTCCGGTTGTCCGCTATCTCGGCCCGCTCGTGCCGAAGGAAGAGCTGATCTGGCAGGACCCTGTCCCGGCCATCGATCACGAACTGATCAGCGAGCAGGACATCGCCTCGCTGAAGGCGAAGATCCTGGCCTCTGGCCTGTCTGTTTCCGAACTGGTCTCGACCGCCTGGGCCTCGGCCTCGACTTTCCGCGGCTCCGACAAGCGCGGCGGCGCCAACGGCGCACGCATCCGCCTGGCGCCGCAGAAGGACTGGGACGTCAATCAGCCGACCGAACTGTCGAAGGTGCTTGCGCAGCTCGAAGGCGTCCAGAGCGAGTTCAACGCCGGGCAGACAGGCGACAAGAAGGTCTCGCTTGCCGACCTGATCGTTCTCGGCGGCGTCGCCGCGGTCGAGAAGGCAGCGAAGGACGGCGGCCATGACGTGGAGGTGCCTTTCACGCCAGGCCGCATGGACGCCTCGCAGGAACAGACGGATGTCCAGTCCTTCGCCGCGCTCGAGCCAAAAGTCGATGGCTTCCGCAATTATGTCCGGGGCAAGCAGCCGATGTCGGTCGAAGCGATGCTGGTCGATCGGGCGCAGCTGCTGACCTTGACGGCGCCGGAGATGACGGTGCTCGTCGGCGGGTTGCGGGTGCTCGGCGCCAACACCGGCAAGTCGAAGCACGGGGTGTTCACCGACAGGCCGGGCACGTTGACCAACGATTTCTTCGTCAACCTGCTCAGCATGGACACGGTCTGGGATCCGGCCGCCGGCTCCGATGAAGTCTACGAAGCGCGCGACCGCAAGACCAAGGCGGTCAAGTGGACCGGCACCCGCGCAGATCTGATCTTCGGCTCGCACGCGCAGTTGCGTGCGCTTGCCGAGGTCTACGGGTCGGCGGACGCCGGGCAGAAGTTCGTTAGGGATTTCGTCGCTGCCTGGACCAAGGTGATGAACGCCGACCGCTTCGATCTTGCCCGATCCTGAGGCGGCAAGTGATTCTCTAACAAAAAAGCGCGGGCCTTGACCCGCGCCTTTTTGTATTGAAGCCTTGGAAAATCAGTCCTTCTCGAAGATACGGGTCTTGGCGACCACGCCGGCGATGGCGCCGCCGATCAGCGGTGCGACGATGAACAGCCAGAGCTGGCCGATCGCCGCACTTCCCGAAAACAGCGCCGGGCCGATCGAGCGGGCCGGATTGAGCGACGTGCCGGTCACCGGAATGATGGCAAAATGCAGTCCCGCCAGCGTCAGGCCGATGACGAGGCCGGCAAAGGCCGTCGCGTGGCTGCCGCTGGTGACGCCGAGGATGACCGTGACAAAGGTGAAGGTTCCGATCAGTTCCCACAGGAGCGCCGAGCTGACACCCCACTTCGTCGCATCCCAGCCGTTGGCGCCGAAGCCGCCGGTATGGCCGCCGACCTGCCCGGAGACGATGATCCACAGCGCCAGCGACGCAATGATGGCGCCGATGACCTGCGCGATCCAGTAGGGGATGACGTCCTTAGCCTCCATTCGGCCGGCGAGGAACACGCCGAGCGTCACCGCCGGGTTGAGATGTGCACCCGAGATCGGGCCGATCGCATAAGCCGCCGCGATCAGGCCGATGCCGAATGCCAGACCGATGCCTTCCTGGCCGAGCGGCAGCGCGCCGCCGAAGCCGCCCGTCACCACCGAAGCCGTGCCGATGAACACCAGTAGAAATGTGCCTAGAACTTCCGCCAGATAAGTCTTCATTGCCCTCTCCTTGTAATTTCCCGCCGATCCGCTTGCAGTTCTTGGCGAATCACGCAGCGGAAGACTATCGCAACTTCAAAAGTTTGAAAGCATAGCAATGCGAGGGTCGCTGATATCAAGAAAGCTGCGTTTGATCTGGCGTTCTCACGGGGAGAGGGTCAGGGTGAGGGGGCAGCGCAAACCCGAAGCGAGCGCCCTCTGCCCGCAAGACTCTCCCCGCTTGTGCGCGCCGGTCGCGCGCTTTAGAGCAGGACCCCGGAATTGATTTGCTGAGTAACGGAATAACAAGATGCGACTGGGCGGACGGCTGGCAGCAGCCATCGAAGTGCTGGAGGATATCGGCCGGCGGCACCGGCCGGTCGCCGATGCGCTGAAGGATTGGGGCCTGTCGCACCGCTTCGCAGGCGGCGGCGATCGCGCCGCGATCGGCAACATCGTCTATGACGCGCTGCGGCGAAAGCGCTCGGCCGGCTGGCTGTTGGGCGAAGATACGCCGCGCGCCATCGGTTTTGGCGCGCTGCTGCTCGAATGGAACCAGACGGCGCAGTCGTTGAACGAAGCGCTCGACGGTGACAAGTTTGCGCCGCCGCTGTTGAACGACGATGAACTGAAGGCCATCGCTGACCGCCAGGTAAACGATGCGCCGCCGGCGGTGCGCGCCGATATTCCGGATTGGTGCGAACCGTTGTTCGAGCAGGCCTTCGGTGCCAGCTGGGTCGATGAAGGTGCGGCGCTGGCGACCCGCCCGCCGCTCGACCTCAGGGTCAACACGCTGAAGGCCGATCGCAACAAGGTGCTCGCCGAACTGGCCGAGACCGGCGCCAAGGCTGCACGAATTGCGCCGCACGGCATCCGCATCCCGCCGATCGCGGGCGACGGCAGGCACCCGAACGTGCAGGCCGAACCGGCCTTCCAGAAAGGCTGGTTCGAGGTTCAGGACGAAGGCTCGCAGATTGCCGCCACGCTGGCTGGCGCCGAGGCCGGGATGCAGGTTCTCGACTTTTGCGCCGGAGCCGGCGGCAAGACGCTGGCCTTGTCGGCGGCGATGGACAATCGCGGCCAGGTGTTTGCCCATGATTCCGAAAAAGCGCGGCTGGCGCCGATTTTCGACCGCATCCGCCGCTCGGAAAACCGCAACGTCCAAATCGTCACCAAGCCGACGGAGCTAAGGCCTCTCGCGGGCCACATCGACATCGTCGTGGTCGACGCGCCCTGCACCGGCAGCGGCACTTGGCGGCGCCGGCCCGATGCAAAATGGCGGCTGACGCAGAAGCAGCTTGATGCGCGCAAGGGCGAGCAATCGGCGATCCTCGATGTCGCCAAAACCTTCGTCAAACCGGGCGGGTTGCTGGTCTATATCACCTGCTCGGTGTTCGACGAGGAGAATGGCGAGCAGGTCGCTGCCTTCAGGGATCATAACAGCGGCTTTGTCCCGGTCGATCACCGCCAGCTCTGGGACAGCCGCTTTCCGGGCCACGAGGCGGCAGCGCGTATCGGCGCAGGCGGCATTTCGCTGTCGCCGGCGTTGAGCGGTACCGATGGGTTTTATGTCTGCGCACTGCGCAAGGGTGGCTGAACCTTGCCGGCGGGCTGATTGCTGCAGTGCAGCAATAGCGATTGCCTGCCGCTCATACCTCTGCAATAAGCTTTTCTGACAGGAGCGTGACAAGCTATGGCAGCAGAGATCGTACCCGCCCCCAATTATGAGGATCGTGTCAGGACGTCCTTCGCGCGCCAGAACGCCATGATGACGATCGGCGCCGAGCTGACGTTGGTGACGCCGGGCATCATCGAGATCGAGATGCCCTATTCGGCGGCGCTGACTCAGCAGCATGGCTTCCTCCATGCCGGCGTCATTTCGACGGCGCTGGACTCGGCCTGCGGCTATGCCGCGTTCTCGCTGATGCCGGAAAGCTCCAGTGTGCTGACCATCGAGTTCAAGGTCAATCTGCTGGCGCCGGGCCGGGGCGAGCGTTTTCTGTTCCGCGGCTCGGTGACCAAGCCCGGCCGCACCATCATCGTTGCCGACGGCCAGGCCTATGCCTTCGCCGTCGACGGCGAGGCCAAGCTGATCGCCACCATGACTGGAACGATGATGACGGTGGTCGGTCGCGATGGCATCGAAGGCTGATCCGATGCACAAGGCCGTCAGAATTGCCGGCAGGGACGTCCTTTTCGTGATGGCGGCGCAGGCCGAATACGGGCCGCATCTGCAGCGGCTGTTCACGCCTGTCATGACAGGGGTGGGGCCGGTCGAAGCGGGTGTCAGGCTGGGCGCGGAACTGTCATGGCTCAAAGCTGAAAAGGCGCTGCCGGATCTCGTCGTCTCGCTCGGTTCGGCCGGCAGCCGGACACTGGAACAAACGGAAATCTACCAGGCCGTTTCGGTCGCCTACCGCGACATCGACGCCTCGCCATTGGGCTTCGAGAAGGGCGCGACGCCGTTTCTCGACCTGCCGGTGACGGTGCCGCTGCCGTTCAGGATTCCAGGCATAGGCGAGGCGACGCTGTCGACGGGCGCGGCGATCATCTCCGGCAGCGCCTATGATGCGATTGGCGAGGACATGGTCGATATGGAGACCTTCGCCTGCCTGCGTGCCTGCCAATTGTTCGGCGTGCCGCTCGTCGGCCTGCGCGGCATTTCCGACGGGGCTGCCGATCTCAGGCATGTCGGGGACTGGAAGGAGTATCTCCATGTCATCGACGAGAAGCTGGCGGATGCGGTGACGCGGCTGGAACAGGCGATCGGCTCCGATGCGCTGCAGTTTGGACCATCGCATGACGCGGAAACGGAGTGAGGGAGACGCCTTCGCAACCCATTGCGCCGACTCGTTTCTTTCTCTAAACGCTCGCCATGAAGATAGCCAATCGTCCCGACACCGTCTTGCCCGACACCGTCCTGATTGTCGATTTCGGCAGCCAGTTCACGCAGCTCATCGCCAGGCGCATCCGCGAGGCCGGCGTCTTTTCCGAGATCGTGCCGTTCCAGTCGGCCGAAGCGGCGTTCATGCGCATCAATCCGAAGGCGGTGATCCTCTCCGGCGGCCCGGCCTCGACCGGCGACATCGGCAGCCCGCGCGCGCCGCAGATTGTCTTCGACGCCGGCGTGCCGGTGCTCGGCATCTGCTATGGCCAGATGGCCATGTGCGTGCAGATGGGCGGCGTCGCCGAAAGCTCCGACCATCGCGAATTCGGCCGTGCCTTCGTCGAGATCCAGAAGGACAGCCCGCTGTTCGAGGGCCTGTGGGCGCCCGGCCAGCGCCACCAGGTGTGGATGAGCCATGGCGACCGGGTCATCTCGCTGCCCAAGGGATTCGAGGTGTTCGGCAAATCGGAAGGCTCGCCCTTCGCCATCTTCGGCAATGTCGAGCGCAAGATGTACGGCATCATGTTCCACCCCGAAGTGGTGCACACGCCGGACGGCGCCCGGCTGCTGCAAAACTTCGTCCACAAGATCGCCGGGATCGAAGGCGACTGGACGATGCGCGCCTACCGCGAGCACGCGGTCGAGACGATCCGCAAGCAGGTCGGCAAGGGCAAGGTCATCTGCGCTCTTTCGGGCGGCGTCGATTCCTCGGTCGCAGCACTCCTGATCCACGAGGCGGTCGGCGACCAGCTCACCTGCATCCTTGTCGACCACGGGCTGATGCGCAAGGACGAGGCATCAGGCGTGGTCGAGATGTTTCGCCAGCACTACAATCTGCCGCTCATCCTGGTCGACGCCTCGGACCGCTTTATCGGCGCGCTCGAGGGCGAGTCGGATCCGGAAAAGAAGCGCAAGACCATTGGCCGGCTGTTCATCGAGGTGTTCGAGGAAGAGGCCGAGAAACTCGGCGGCGCCGATTTCCTGGCGCAGGGCACGCTCTATCCCGACGTCATCGAAAGCGTCTCCTTCACCGGCGGCCCGTCGGTGACGATCAAGTCGCACCACAATGTCGGCGGCCTGCCCGAGCGCATGAACATGCAACTGGTCGAGCCGCTGCGCGAACTGTTCAAGGACGAGGTCAGGGTGCTCGGCAAGGAGCTCGGCCTGCCCGACAGCTTCGTCGGCCGGCACCCGTTTCCCGGACCCGGTCTTGCCATCCGCTGCCCGGGCGGCATCACCCGCGAAAAGCTGGAGATCCTGCGCGAGGCCGATGCCATCTATCTCGACGAGATCCGCAAGGCCGGCCTCTATGACGCCATCTGGCAGGCCTTCGCCGTGCTGCTGCCGGTGCAGACCGTCGGCGTCATGGGCGACGGCCGCACCTATGAATTCGTCTGCGCGCTGCGCGCCGTCACCTCGGTCGACGGCATGACGGCGGATTTCTACCACTACGACATGGCGTTCCTGGGCGCCGCCGCCACCCGCATCATCAACGAGGTGCGCGGCATCAACCGCGTCGTCTACGACGTGACGAGCAAGCCGCCGGGCACAATCGAGTGGGAATAAAGCTCGGTCGTTCGCCAGCATTCGATGGCTATCGACGCCATATACGTAACTAGCTGACTTGTAATCATTTTCCCCTCGTTTCCTATCGCTAACTATCGCCCGCAAGCGGAATCATTTGGCGGTAGACGTGACGGCATCCTTTTCCCCATCATTCTCACTCGAAGCTAATACCGTCACCACCTTACTTCCTAGCGCGTTGGGTAATGTTTAGGTAAGTTATTGCATTTCAAACGAAATTATCATGCCTTGACGGTAAAATTGATGACGGTAAAATCTGGCGCTGGATATGCGGCCACGCGCTCGGATTGCCCTCGCCATGCTGACCGACATTGCACTTAAGAAGCTGAAACCAAAAGACAAAATATACAAGGTCGCTGATCGTGACGGTATGTACGCCACGGTGTCCACGGCCGGGCAGATCTCGTTCCGATACGACTACCGAATGAATGGAAGGCGAGAGACAGTCACGCTGGGCCGCTATGGTGAGGGTGGCATCTCGCTAGCAGAGGCGCGTGACCGCTGCATTGCCGCCCGAAAAATGGTGGCAGCCGGACGATCGCCGGCGCATGAAAAGCAGCGTGAAAAGCGGCGCCTGTCTGCAATGGCCACCTTCGGCGATGCCGGCGGGGGCTGGTTTAAGGAGGCCAAGATGGCGGATAGCACGCGCTCAATGCGCAAAGCCATCTTCGATCGAGACATCTTGCCGATTTGGGACAAAAGGCTCCTCACAGAAATAACCGCTGACGACTTGCGGGCGCTCTGCGCAAAGGTGCGCGACCGCGGCGCGCCGGCAACAGCCATTCATGTCCGGGATATTGTTAAGCAGATCTATGATCATGCAATTCTGCACGGCGAGAAGATTCCCAATCCAGCGGACGAGGTAGGACCGGCCTCGATTGCCACGTTCGAGGCAAAAGACCGAGCCTTGTCCCCCGCAGAAATCCGAATCATGCTGAACGAGTTGGAAAATGTGCCAACGTTGCCGACGATACGGCTCGGCCTAAAGCTGATCCTGCTCACGATGGTTCGGAAGGGTGAGCTGCTGGACGCGACGTGGGACGAGGTCGATTTTGAGAACGCTGTTTGGAGCATTCCCAAAGAGCGAATGAAACGGAAAAAGCCGCATAACGTCTACCTGTCCCGCCAATCCCTCGATATCCTGATTGCGCTCAAGACTTGCGCAGCGAACTCGCGATACGTGCTGCCATCTCGCTATGACGCCGACGAACCCATGTCGCGCGCCACCTTCAATCGGGTCACCATGGCCATTGTCGACCGCGCAAAAAAACAAGAATTGCAGCTTGCGCCCTTTACAGTGCACGACCTACGGCGGACCGGCTCGACACTCCTAAACGAGATCGGATTCAATCGCGACTGGATCGAAAAATGCCTTGCCCACGAAGACAGCCGTACCTCGCGCGGTGTTTATAACAAGGCTGAATATGAGCCGCAGCGTCGTCATATACTGCAGGAATGGGCGGACATGGTTGAGGCATGGGCGGCCGGCAAGAAGCACAAGCCCGTACTCCAGCCGGCTGCCGGGGCGGCGATCATCCTCGATCCGATTTGACAGGTCTCGTCTTCCGCGACCGCACGTCAGGACCTGGGGCAATTTCGATCGCGCCGGCAGACGATGCGTTTCGCCTTGCCTGAACCCAGGCTTCGACCTCCGCCAGATCCCAAACAACACAGCGGGGGGTCAGATTGAAGCGTTGTGGGAACTCGCCACGCTGTTCCATCTCATAAATGGTCGTGTCCGATAAGGGGACGATTTCTCGCAATTGTGACCGGCGGACAGTGCGCACGACTTGTCGCGCCTGAATGTGCGGCAAAACGGGGAGGGACCCGTCTTCTGGTATGCTTTGGCAGCTTTCGGGTTGAATAGACTTCTGCCATTTGACCATGTCTATGACCGGGAAGACTCCTTGGGAGCGAATGATCGCGTGTCTGCCCCAATTCCGATATAGCTCTCAATTACGACCACATCGTCGTCTTTGACCAAGACCTCATCAAGGGGAGCATTCCCTAGCGGAACCTCAGGCCTGTTTCTCAAGCATTCTCATTTTGGGAACAGTGGGTTAGGGTCCGTCGGCGCGCAGACGTTCGAGTCTCTTGCTCCTCCGGCAAATGCTGGAGTGTTCGACGTAGAGAGCGTCTTTCGACTCCCGAGCCACCGCATTGAAAATATTTGTGTTTTTTCGTTCCCTGTTACTCAGTTTGTTACACAGCAACATAAGCTCCGTTTTTGACACCCGAAAAGGGGCGGAGGGAAGCGGGTGGATGGCCGCTTTGCGCCGCAAGCACGAACCCGCTTCGCGGGAGGGGCGCCTGATTCTGAGATGGCGCGGCATTCATAGGTCTTGAGCGGGTAGAGACCGCGATCCGACCATGGAGTTCCCTTCAACGAGAGGAACTTGCCATGGCTACCTTGTCGACCGATGCTCCGATAACCCCGCTTCGCCAGCGCATGCAGCAGGACATGCTGATGCGGGGCCTGGGACCGCATACGCAGCAGGACTACGTTCGTCATGTCCGGCGCTTCGCCGCGTTCCTTGGCCGCGCGCCCGACACAGCGGCGCCCGAGGACATCCGGCGCTTCCAGCTGTATCAGCACGCGAACGGCGTGGGCCCTGCGACGATCAACGGCGCGGTTTCGGCGCTGCGATTCCTGTTCACGGTGACGCTGAAGCGGCGCGATCTGGCACGCGCGCTGGTGGTCACGCGATATCCGCGCAAGCTGCCCGAGGTGCTGAGCGTCGAGGAAGCGGCGCGGCTGCTCGAGGCGGCGCCAGGCATCAAGTACAAGGCCGCGCTCGGTGTCGCCTATGGCGCTGGCCTGCGCGTGTCCGAGGTCGCGCACCTCAAGTCGACGACATCGACTCGACACGCATGCTGATCCGCGTCGAGCAGGGCAAGGGACGCAGGGACCGCAACGCAATGCTCTCGCCGCAACTCTTGGAACTGCTGCGGCTGTGGTGGCGCGAAGGCAAGCGGCGCAGGGTGATGCTTCCACATGGCTGGCTGTTCCCGGGGCGTAGTTGCATCGCGCCGATCTCGTCGCGGCAACTGCATCGCGCGGTCCAGGAAGCAGCCGAAGTCGCCGGCATCCGCAAGCGCGTCAGCCCGCACACGCTGCGTCACAGCTTCGCCACCCACTTACTTGAGCAGGATGTCGACATCCGCGTCATCCAGGTGCTGCTCGGGCACAGCAAGCTCGAGACCACCGCGCTCTACACCAAGGTCTCGACCCGGACGATCCACGCGGTCGCAGGGCCGCTCGACCGGCTGATGGCGCTGATGGAAGGCAAGACGCCTCCCGGCTGAACGGGTGCGCGCTGACCTGGAGGTCGCCGATATCTTCCGTGCTGCCGGCCCCCGGATACCGGGTCGCCTACGCCCGGCATCTGAGCCTGCAGCAGCTCAAAGTCATGTCAGCGATCGAACACTGCCGCACCGCTGCATTGGGTGGCCATGTCGTCGGATCGCCTATAACAGCTGCCGCAACCGGCACTGTCCCAGGTGCCAGGGCGCGGCCGCGCGTACATGGCTTGCCGAGCGTGAAGCCGACCTGCTGCCGGTGGGATACTTCCACGTCGTGTTCACGCTGCCGGCCGAGGTTGCCGTCATCGCCTTCCACAACAAGGCGCTGGTCTATGACCTGCTGTTCAAGGCGGCATCGGAGACGATGCTGACGATCGCGGCGGATCCCAAGCACCTCGGCGCGCGCATAGGCATCACCGCCGTGCTCCACACATGGGGCTCGGCAATGACCCACCATCCCCATGTCCACATGATCGTGCCGGGCGGCGGCATCGCGCCGGACGGGTCACGCTGGGTATCGTCGCGGCCGGCCTTCCTTCTCCCAGTCAGAGTACTGGGCAAGCTGTTCCGCCGCCTGTTCCTGACCCGGCTGGTCGCGCTCCACGACGCCGTCGGCTCGCCTTCTTCGAATCGGCGGCGCACCTGGCCGACCGTCGGGCCTTCCTGCGTCATCTGAAGCCTGTTCGCAGCAAACGCTGGGTGGTCTATGCCAAGCCGCCCTTCGCCGGACCCCAAGCGGTGCTTGCCTACCTATCGCGCTACACTCACCGAGTCGCCATCTCGAACCGCTGCCTGATCGCCTTCGACGAAAAGGGAGTCACCTTCCGCTACAAGGATTATCGTCGCGATGGTGTCGAGCGCCAGCGCGCCATGACGCTTGCCGCCGATGAGTTCATCCGCCGCTTCCTGCTCCATGTCCTGCCGCGTGGGTTCCATCGCATCCGTCACTATGGGCTGCTTGCCGGCTCCGCCCGCAAGGCCAGCCTCGCACTCGCGCGCGAACTGCTGAACGTCACTCCGCCGCCCGAAGACGATACTCCGGAAGGACCGGCTGACGTCCACCCGCCTTGCCCTTGCTGCGGTGGACGCATGGTCGTCATCGAGAGGTTCGAACGGTGGTGCCAGCCTCG
The DNA here is from genome assembly GCF_055811435.1 of Mesorhizobium sp. WSM4837. Taxonomy (NCBI): domain Bacteria; kingdom Pseudomonadati; phylum Pseudomonadota; class Alphaproteobacteria; order Hyphomicrobiales; family Phyllobacteriaceae; genus Mesorhizobium; species Mesorhizobium sp. WSM4837. Next base: position 76,585 of record NZ_JBVVQE010000022.1, on the reverse strand, counting down.
TGCGCCGCCTACCTCACGAGCGCCGAACCGGGAGAACGCGCCATGACCCGGCATGACCAAGTTGCTCGTACGACCGCGCCACGCCGGCGCCGGTCAACGGGACGCTATGTGCACGTTGCCGTGAAGCCGGTCATCACGCGCATCAATCCCGCCGGAATCAACGCTCCAGGTTCTGCGACCTGGCCCGGAAGCTTCTTCCACGACCTCCCAGGCACGTCCTATGCGGAAGTCCGCGACAGGCGCTGGCACATCCCGAGGCACAAATCCCCATAGGCAATCGTCTGCGGCCCGCGGGTTCCTGCATGAGAGACTTTCGTACGCCTGACGACACCCGAAACCCTTCAGCATCTCAGCCGTAGAGATCGGCCTCGCAGCTTCCTGAAGCAGACCTTGCCGGCGATGACGCTGGACGTCGTAGTTGCGCCAGAAGCGGGCGTTCGCGGCGTGTCACCATTGCAGACGTTCGCGCTACGGCCGGAGTCGAGCCCGAAGCGGTGTTCGCAAAGAAGGGCACGCTCACGTTGCGGTCGTCCATCGCCGGCCATTTTGCCGCTCAGTCGCCGGCTATTGCCGATCAGTGCGGCAATAGCGCTCCCGACGATTTCCCGTGGAGAGTTTTCAATGTAAGGTAGCCAGCAAAAGGGGGGAATGATGCTTTGGTCGATTTGGTCCTGGGTCATCGGACAGCGCGAGCATTCTGCGCCGACGACGGATGTCACTACGAGCGCCCGGCAGCTAGCTGGGCCGAACGTGAAGCTTCGAAATTATACTATTGCTTCGCTGGCGATCGGCACGCTCTGCATTCTGCTATTCGCGGCCAACATCTCTGAAGGACAGACCTTTTTGGCTCGAGTGGGAGCGAGCTTGGCGCTCGCGCTTAGCGCTGTGGTTCTCGGCTCGTTGCTGGGGTTCGTCTTCGGCATACCGCGAACGCTCCAGCACGATATAGCTCCGCAGGCGACTCAATTAGCAACCGGACAGGAGTCGATTGGATATCAAATCAACACCAACCTCGAGCAAATCTCGGATTGGCTCACAAAGATTATTGTAGGCGTTGGATTGGTCCAACTTGGTAGCATCGGCTCTTGGTTGAAGTCGTTCTCGGCAGAGATGGGTATAGGTTTCGGAAATGGCGTGTTTGGGCAAGCATTTGTTCTCGGAATATTAGTATACTTTGTGTGCGTTGGCTTCTTTATTGGGTACCTTTGGACAAGGCTTTCGTTTGGACTCGCAATTAAAGAGGCAGATCAAGGACTTATCGGCAGGCGTATCGAGAAATTTGAAGCAGATCTTCGAGCGGATAATCAGGCAATGTTGTTAGTAACCCGTCAGTTGAATATAGCGCCTAGCGGCGAAACCGGGATCCTTCAAAAGGACCTAACCGATGCGATAGCACAAACCACAAAGTTAACGAAAGTCAAGATCTTCTATGAGGCGGTAAAGGCTCGCAACGACGATGAACGCCGAGAGCAGTCAATTCCCGTATTGCAGGCGTTAATCGAAACGGACAAACAGGAACGGTTCCACAGGAACCACAGCGAATTGGGGTTTGCACTGAAGGACAAATCGAAGCCGGATTGGGAGGCTGCTGAGTTAGCGCTTACGAAAGCAATTGAGATTCGGGATCGTATCGGTCAAACCGGATACGGTGCGTATGAATTTAACCGTGCGATATGCCGAGTCCATCTGGGCCGCCCGAAAGAGGAGATCATCGCAGACTTCAAGCAAGCTTCTACGGACGAATGGGTGCAAACTTGGACGTCAGATGACCCGACGGTCAACCGCTGGTTTGCAGAGACCGGGATTTCCATACGAAGCTTGGGATTCGAATGACCACCGATCTCGCCAATGACCGCTCTGTGCCCGATCCGGTGCTTTGACGCTCTCCTCGGCATGCTAAGTGGCTGATGCGCGTGTCGCCTGCACAAAAGCTGACTTTGGAAGAGCGCCCCTGAACGGCCGATTTCTGGCCGCAAGCGGACCCTTTACCACTGTCCGCCTCGGCGTTGCACAGTAGCGCGCAGTTGCCGCGCAGGCCGAGTGAAGAAGCTGGAGATTGCCCGCACGGTTGTCGGCCTTCGCCAGCGTCTCAGAGCCTCGCTCCTGCCATCAGTTCGGTTCGCGAAAGCCGCTTTTCCCGACGGGAACTGCCCCGTTTCGACCGGACACCTGGCGTAAGCGGAAAGGCTCAAGGATATCCTTGGGGATAGGCTTATGTCGGGCGCTGCTGGATCGACGAGCGGCCCGTGAAGTCGTGGCTGCGCTCTTCCACCAAGTTGCGCAGCGGCTCGTCATCGGAGATCTTGTCACCGAGGTGACCTAAGTTTGGGACTTGAGACAAGTAAACTCTCAATCCAAAGTGTGAAGAGTGCCGCCAAGGAAGGTGCGCTCAGTCGTAGCCAAGGAATGAGCTCGCTCCATCGATGCCAAATGGGGGCGATCTTAAAAGGATCGGCGGCATAAAACTGATCACGCGAAGGATCGTAAGATCCTATTATCGAGAAGAGGATTGCGACCACAGTAGGACCTACGGAAACGGCTTTTTTTAGCGGTTTCCGAACGCTGATACTGCTGGCTAAGCGTGATAGCAGCCAAAGAGCAGATGCGTTCAATGAGATGCTTAGGATAATCCACCAGCCCCCAGCAGCCTGTACAAGTTTGGTCGCCATGCCACCCGCCACCAACTGGAAATCGTGCATCAGGCTGGCTATGCTAATCTCGGTGCCGCCCATACCACCTGGAACGACGAGTTGCGCCGCAATGCTCATCAGGCTGTACCCCACCTCGTAAAAGTTAATGAGAGGAGTTACCGCTGCAACCGTCAGAGCTGTACCGAGCAGCAACGCGCTTGTAGCGGCCATTTCGCGGCCCTGTTCGTCAGCAGCAATGATCGTCATTGCTATTGTCGCAATGTTCAGCGCTAGATTAGCAGCTATGCTGAGAAGCTGGTGGAATCCGCCGCTCGACCTGCCGATTCTTGCGGTCGCCGCGACCATTCTCGGCGGCGTCGTCTTTGGGCGCGGCGAGGGGGGAGTCTGGGGCCCTTCTTCGGGGTCCTATCCTTTGCGCTGCTATTTGTGGTGATGACGACCCTCGGAATTGGCGAGCCCGGCAAGCTGATCGCGCAAGGTCTAGCTGGCCGCGGTCTTCTACGGCGTGAGAACCGCGAAGTCCCATTGACCAGACGCAATTCATTTCGAGGAGGAGTCGATGTCTGAAACGAAGTCCATACTATACCTTGGCGACTCGCTTACCTGGGGCTGGATCCCCGTACGCGAAGATCGCCAACCCGGCGGTACCCACTCGAACAGCGCTGGACCGGAGCGATGGCGGCGCATCTTGGCGACAGCTATCATATCATCGAAGAGGGACTCAGCACTCGTACCACGAGTGCTGACGATCCCAACGATCCGCGGCTAAACGGAAGCCAGTATCTGCCCGCGGCGATCGCCAGCCACCTGCCGCTCGATCTCGTCATCATCATGCTGGGTACGAACGACACTAAACCGTTCTTCAACCGTACGCCCTACGACATCAGCTATGGCATGGCCAAGCTGGTGGGGCAGGTGCTGACCGGCGGCGGTGGCATCGGCACGCCTTATCCGGCACCCAAATGTCTCGTGGTCGCGCCCCCGCCGCTCACTCCCATGCCCCATCCTTATTTTCAGGGAATGTTCGGTGATGGCCACCCACAAGTCGGCTCAGCTCGGACAGCAGTACAGGGACATGGCTGACTTCATGAAAGTCGACTTCCTCAACGCCGGTGACTTAATCACGACAGATGGTTGCGATGGCATTCACTTCACCGAACAGAACAACCTCGATCTTGGCGTGGCAATCGCCGACAAGGTGAACGTGGCAATCGCCGACAAGGTGAAAGAGATATTCAGACGCGGATCGGCGCTTCAAGCCGCCTAGCGAGGCGAGACGAGCGCCTCGAACTACAGGGAGCTACTACCGCGGCGCGTCGTTTCCTCCAAACGATGCACGCTCATTGCGGGGCCGACCGGCACAGTCGGTCCCGCATTTTTGCAGGGCCCCTCGCGAAATCTGAGCGGTCTGGCGAAGCGTCTCATCCTACCTTCGAATCATCGCGCCGCTGGCTAAGCAGAAAGGCAGCAGACTCCTGTTTGGCGCGTGTTTCTCTTGGATGTGGGTAGGCGGAACCGTCACATAACCCAGGAGCGACAGCAGGGAGTGAGCGATTGCTCAGCGTGAGAGTGTAGTCGCTTGACCGCTGGTCAACTGCCCGTTGAACCGTTGGTCGCCGGAAGAATAAAACCGTGCCAGTACATTGCTATCCTCGCCGTAGAACGTCAGCTGCTTGCGGGCCTGAGGCGACCGTTGAAGCTTTCCATGAAGCCGTTCCGCCAGTTCATCGTGGGGCACTATCCTCAATCTCTTGCCGCATCGCGCTGCACATTTTTGTCTCTTCTCGCAACGGACGTGCAACCGCGGCGGCCTTTTCTTGCCGTTCCGGCAGCAGACCGTTCGTCCTTGCAACGGCATCAAACCGCCTTTTCCCTTCGCCCCGCCCCATCGCGTTGCACATGCAACTTCGTTGAAACAAAAAAACGATCAAAGTGAGTCATGTTTCCATAATGTGAAAAAGATGATAATAATGGGAATAGGGATTTTCCGGAGGGCGCTGGCGATGAGACTTATCAGCATCGTCGTTTACTCACTTATTCAAGTTTTTACATTTTGTGACGCTAGGGCGAATGATGTTTCGCAAGGAAGCATCAAGTACGCACAATCGTTCCGCAAGACAGAGCCGTTTCTTATTCAGGATATCGTGGTGTCGCCGAATGAAGCGGGGCGACGCACCTTCGTGTTGACGGAGCCTCCGGCACTCGCGTTCGCCAAGCGAGAGGAATGGGTGCCACGCGTATTTGGCCCGAGTTTTGTTGGCTTCACGGTGCAGGAGCAGCCAATAGGCTTTGATGGGCTGGCACGGGATATCGTCGTCGAGACCACCGCGACGTCCGAAGGCGATGTACGGCAATATGTTGAGGAAATACATCACATCTATTTCGGTGCGTCTTACAAGTCGACCTACCGGCTCTTCGAACCCAAGAGCTGGGACGCCGAACGCCCTCCCTCCCGCAAGGTTGGTCCGCCCAGTCTCGATATTTCTGCTGCCTCGATCCACAACTGGCTATTCGGCCCGAACGCTCTTCGATTCTCATCTGATCCTCTCGACGCGGCAACGCCGCAGGCTTCGAAGGTAGCGCTGCTGCGGCTGCCTTTGGATCGGCATGGCGTCTATTACAGCGACCCGGCGGGGCTGGTGGTGCTGACGTTACCTCGCTCCAAGCCCCTGAACGACGCGACCGCGCTTCTTCGCCGCTATCTCGTTGACACCGATGCGCTGGTCGGCGCCGTCACCCGGGCCGACGAGGATCGGCTCATCCTAGTGGGACGGGAGCGAACGACCCCGTTGGACCAGATGGAGCCCTTACGAACCGATACCGTGCTGACACTTGCGTCCAGCGGTGTCACGGATCTTGCGCAAAGTTACGAGAGAAATGCGCCCCTCGCTGGGCCTATTACCGATTCCGCGCTATTGTCTTTGATGCACGATCCCCAGAGCGTCCAAGCGTTCGAATCGCGCTTCGGCTCGGAAGGTGGGTCTTTGCGCAAGGACGGTAAAGCTCTCGTCTCACTGTTTAATATGGACGAGATTCGATCTGTTTACTCAACCGCTGTCGATTGGGCGCCAATTCTCCTTAGCCGCGAGCTGACACACACGGAATATGGGCAGCTGCTGAACATCACCGATCAGATGTTGAAAGGCTGGTCGATGGCCAATCAGATCAGCTATGCTAGGTATCCTTATCCGCGGCCTTTTGGAAATCCGGATGCGGAAGGTCTTCGTTCGCGTCTCGAAGCCGAACTCCCGCAAGCTTTCGAAGGTTTGACTTTCAACTGGAACACTTCGGGATTTGGCTCGTGGACTTCGTTTGGCGATATTCAGATCTTTTCCCAATATCGCACCGGGTCTTTGCCGGTCTCCTACTTCCCCGATGAGGGCACCTTCGTCATTGACGACGATGCAGAGATGACGCTCAAGCGGGCCGAGGACGAATACTGGTCTTTCTTTGCGGGACTTGGCGACCCATATCTGGAGCGGGCAGCACACTACGCGGCACTTCACATCGTCTTCAATGCCGTGCCGATCAAAGCAACGCGGACTGAACCCATCGTTTCGACGCAAGCCTATCGCGACCGGATGCAGGGGCTAACCCTTGTTGTCAGGAGCGCCATCGCGGAAATGCTACGCAATCTTGGGGCTGGTATACCAACCAGTTTAAGCGCGTTCACGAACCCCAAATTGGTTGTAAATCCGTCAACCAGTTGCCTCTTCTCAACCTTTGATTTTCTAAAGAACTCTAAACAGGAATCGGAAATAAGATCGCTTCTTGGAAAATCGGAGAAGATGGATGAATTGGTGGAAATGAGCGTTGATTTTACGAGGGTTGCTGGGGATTTTTACGATAAAGATCAGAAAGAACGTCAATCTCTAATAGATGGAGAGAAAAGCCTAATTGATAGCATTAAAAATTTTAATGATAAAGTGGATCAGTGTAATATAAATAGAAATTGTTTTGAATTTATTTTGGAGTCGATGAAGAATGACCTGGATGAGGAAAGGGCCAAATTTGAGAGGGATGTAGAAGGCTTTTTCGAGCGAAGGGCGGTGTTTCAGGCCACAGCGCAAAAGGTTGGCAGTTTGGCGAGACAGATAGGAGAGTTGGCGCGGCCTTTTGCGAATTGCAGCAAGGGATGGCGATCTGTGGTTGAAAGCGTTCCGCCGCTTCCGGAGGCAGTCTACCGGACACCCGGAATCGTGGTGTCGAACGCCGCAGGTGAAGCTGTCGATGCGGTCGGCGGGCACAACCTAGATGGCCGGTCGGCGCGCGTATTGCCGGATGAGGCGGTGCCGGCGGGCAAGGTCCAAATCGACGACAACGCAGGCACAATCCGACTAAACCCCGCCGATATGAACAAGGCGCCATCCGTGGTGCGCACATTTGAACGCGACTATAAGCGCTACGCTGAAGGCGATGCTGCTTTCAAGGCAAAGGTCGAACAGCGCGTCGAAGCGGCGCTTGCACATGATACCCGCGCTCTTCAAGCCTTTGATGTGATCGCGCTTCAAAGAACGGGGAATACAGTCGAGGCCGAACGCGGCTATCAAATCGAGACGGCCGCTTCCTCTACGGGATCGGCCCGGATTCATCGCACCGCTCGGGCCGAGGCCATTCTATTGGACGACCCGCTTGCACTGGAGTTGAAGCAGAAGGTGGAGGCCGCCGGGGCGCAGGGTGCCTACCGGGTCCTTGAGAACGGCGTTATAGAGGTCTCATTTCCCGATGGACGCCCACCCATCGCAGTGCACGTTGTTTCACGTGAGGATATCCCTGCCGCGACGATGCGCATCCTAGAGCATGCCGCAGGCAACGCGAAACACGCTAAGCAGACTATGACGTTTGTCGACCTCAGCGGCTCGTTCTCGTTGTCGGATATGGCAGCCATCAAATACTCTGGGGCGGGACGTCCCGCGGCGGGTCGGGGTGGTGCCGGGATTCCGCCGACAGGACGTAGCGGCGTCATGGTCTTTGACGGCGAGCCGCCAAAGCGCTGGACATCTAGGTTTGGTGCTTGGGCTGGACGTCCATTCCTTGGCTACTGGTCGAGGAGAGGCAATGCCTTCAGACAGTTGGGTCGCGTCGACGCCGACTGGAAGACAGCCCTCATTGGCGAAATTCGTATCAAAGCGTCCGGCAATGGTGGACAGTTGAATGCTACCATTGAGATTCCCTTCCGCTCGGTCGAGACCGGACCAAGGTCGATATTCACAAAAATAGTGGCGATGTTTGATCGTCGCGCGCCGACCGATGCCGATGCCACCGTCCTCCAGCAAGCGGTCGAAACCGTGGCGGTCGAAGCAGACGGCCAAATGCTTGGCTTGCAGATTGAACTTATACGGCACGAGTTCCTGGACAAGCTGGGCGACGATGCTCCGGAAAAGGTGCTGTTCCATCTTCGGGACGGCACGGACGATTTCTTTGTCGTCGAAAATCAAATTGGCGTTCGGCGCGGCGATGAACGGGGTTGATCTTTTCGAGCAGGAGACCGGCGTCGAGGATTTGGCGCTGCTGATCGGCCTGCCACAGGACAACGGTGCCTTTTCCGCAGACCTGGCCTTCCGGGAAAAGGCACCGACAGATGGCCGTGGCGACTTTGCCACGAACCAGGGCGATAGCTCCCATACGATAGCCGCGGTGAACGACCTGCTTCAAACGGCGCGGCGGTCCGGTATCCCGGAGTTTCGCATTCGCGCCGCGACGCTCGACGCGCTAGATGACGTAGCAACAAGCGGAGCGAAGGTTATTGTGATCCTCGCCCATTGGCGAGGCGCGACGGTTTCAATGCGCGATCTGTCCGAAAATGCATGGACAATCGCGCGGTCCCAAATAGCGAAGAACACCACCAGCATTCTACGTCAGTTCTCGACCTTCCTTAACGGGCGCGGTGTCCAGGAAGACGCCATTCCATCCGGCAGGCTTGCCGACATTCTCTCGGATTTTATCAAGAGCTTCGACCCTCCCGGTCAAGATGGCAGCAGAATCGTCGTCCGCGACGCCCTGGACGCCGTGTTGGGGGATGCGCTGGCGCCCGGCAACGCCGTTGAGTTTCGCGACGCTGTGCATAAGCCGGCGCTTTTGGCCACCGCCCTGCCGAACGATTGGTCGGGCATATGCGACCTTGCGGTCTGTCACTCGATGGCATTGGCGAAAGAGATGCGCGCCGGCAGGTGCGATCGGCGTATGATCACCAACCGGAAACCCAAATATCTGGATCGGGCTGTAGCGGAGCTTCGTGAGACATTTCTTCGTCTGGCACAAAGGCCGCAGCCATACATCAAGTTGAGGGCAGAAATCTCGCGCGCCTATGGCGCGATGATTTTGGAGGTATGAATGATGAACGAAATTTTGTCCCCGCGATTGAGAGCAATCCTGGTCGAGGAGGTTACCCCGGCGAAAGGACATTTAGGTCCAGACGATACACAGGAGAAAGTGGGAGCGCTGAAAGACAGACTGTTCCGTGAGGCCAGCAAAACCAACAAGATGTTTTATGTCGCGCTCAGTATGATCTTGACCGTATTTGTCGTCATGCTTTACCTGTTGGTCGTGAATTCCGGGAATACGACCGTGTTGCTGGCGGTGTCCAGCGCGTCCGGCGTCTCCATCAGCGGACTTATCTGGTTTGCCGTGCGGGTGGCGCGCGAGGCGACGCAGGTCGCCATCCTAATCGCTCTGGCTGCGCAGCTTTCAAGTGAAAATTCGATCGCCGCAATTCAGGCAATTCTGAAACAACAAGAAGTGCCATCGAAAGGCAGCAACAGTTGAGCAGGGAGAGAGAGTTATGACAATTGCAATGAGATGGATACTGGCTGGGCTCTTTCTTGGACTGGCATCGATTTCCGTGTACCTCGGTTCCCAGGCAAAAGAGCTGGACAGGCGCATCACTGCGCTTGAGGTAAAGCTGCGTGACACCGAGGCAAACCAGGCCAAGATCGTCGATGAACTGCGCGCGGCGCAGAAACTGCAAGGCGAGAAGGTGGCCGCACTCGGCTCGACCGAGGATGTCGCCAAACTGGTGGTCGAAATGCCCCAGCTGGTTGAACAGATAGCCGCATCGCTTGCCAAAGATCCGGCGAAGGTGGAGCTTCTGAAGGGCGAAACCGGCCCCATGCCCGAGATGGATTCCGTTCTTGCGGAGTTGATCGGTCAGGACGTCGTTGGGAAGGTCGCGAACACCATCTGGGAGACCCGGTACAGGGAACTGGCAGTCATGCCCGAAGTTGTGGCCGCTGTCGCCGATGCCGTCTACGCCAAATACGGCCGTGACCTGAAGGGCGTCGATGGACAGACCGTCTCCGCACAGGACATTGCCGCCGCTCTGGCTCTTGATCCGAATTTCGTGGCGCTGTTGGACTTGGGAAAGGATGCACCCAGCCCAAAGTAGGTGGCTCGTAGGTGAGGGGCAGCCCGGCTGCGTGGAGCAGCGACCGTGCAATTAATTTATCCACTGCGATACAGCTGTTGACGCGGCGGGTAGGATCAGGATCGCGCGGCGGCGACGGCTCCTCACGGTTGAGTTCTGCACTGCTTATGCAACCTTGACCCTATATTGATCAGCGATCCTGCCCCAGGGCATCCATTCCGAATCTGCACAATGCGCCAGGAGTGGCCATTGGTGTCGGCTCCGCGAACAGCTCAATGGAGCCCTAAGCCGACCTCGAGCGCACGGACGCCGAAGTGAGCAGTTGATTCACATTGCGATGACCAGCAATGGCACGCTCCTAACCGAGGCGGGATGACATTGTAGGTGTCGCCTGGAGACACTAGTTGGTTAGTGGCATTACTTAGGTCTGGTCCTCTCCCTCGGCAATGAACATAGGCGGTTTGGGCTTTCGACAGCCATGAGGGTCGGTGCCATTTGTAGCGATGCGGCCAGACCGTCAGCTCTGCGGCGCGTCGGTAGATGTGGGACATGGCTGTGGCGCGTCGATGGTATTTGAAGGCGGACGACTGACGCCATGTCGCGGCTCGGGCCATATTCGCCATGCATGCGGAGCCAAATCTCAAATCCTTGATCCGCTTCGGGAAGCGGGGTGCCCCTCTATGTCGCGAAACGGGGCGCACAGCTGACACTCAAACACAGACTATCGTAGGCCGTCTCGGGTCAGGAGCGTTGGTTGCCGCGAATGTCGGCGATCGGGTAGCAAAATGAGTTGATGAAGGTCGGGATTGGGTCATGAGTGCTGGTCGTTGCCAATGTCGGCTTCGGAGGAGAGAATACAGCTCCGGAAGGTCGCGTTTGGGTGAGGCCACGACATCGGGGCCTTGCAGGTTGAATGTCCGCTATCGTTATCCCCTGCACCGCAAGCCGACCGACCGCTAACGGCCCCGAAACGGTCATCCCGGATGCCAATCTGCGCGAAGCGGTCGCGCGGTGCAGGGTGGCGCAAGCAGGATGCGTCTCGCGCCGTGCTATACTGGCCAAGCGAACCTGCACTGCGCCGCAGTTAGGGAAATGCCTCTCCGCTGCGGAATGTCACGTTAACAAGAAGTACTGCGTTCTACTCATCATGCAGAAAATCTCATGGCAATGAAATCAGGTATTTAGCGGCTTGCGAAACGGCGTGGTGAACCGCCAAAAGCACTATTCTGAGTTAACGGTGACATCCCCCTTTTGGATACATCTCGCAGTCTCAAATGCGATATGACAACGGATTTGCTATCCGGTGGCTCCGATCTTGCTGACGGCGTTCGTCGATATGTTTACGAAGCGGTCAAGCAAGGTGAAGAACACGTCGATCGCAAAGCCAAAGACGAACGCAAGCGAGAACAGGCCGAAGCCGATGGTCTGAAACGCCTCGTTGTTGTTGAACGTTCCGTCCCAGAACCACGCTAGGACCATTCCGGCCAAAGCCCCTAGGGCCACACGGTAGATCATGCGCAGCAAGGGCGGGTTTGGTAAAAGCGGGTCCAGTATCCGTCGCATGAAGTACATCAGCGATCCGAGGGCGCCATACAGCGCTGGAAGCGCTAGGTATGAGTAAGTGGCGAGCCGCCCGGATATCTTGTTTTGTATGTCGAGGATATTTGGTATCGACTGCGAATAATAGCTCAGATTCATACGGCAATTCTGACGCATCAGGTCCATTGTCTTGATGCCGAGCCTGTCCTCGAAGAGATATGTGGACCTGCCGATGAACGCCAATTTATCGGCAGGAAAGGTGGTGAGACCTGCTTTTTTCAGATCCCAGTCATTCGATTGTGCTGTCTCGATATGTCGAAGATCCTGGCAGAAATTCTGCACCGAACTGACATCGACCGAGGCATACTGCTTTTCATACTGTTGCGTGATCGCGGCACTTTGGATCTTGAGTTCCGTTTCGGATAGTGGTTTTCCGTCGGCGGTTGTGCATTCGATCCTTTTTAAAACACGCAATGAACAGACGGCAGCTTCTCTAAGGTTTACCCATAACCGTGCGCTGAAATTCCACAGCATTTGTGGAACCGCGAGCTGGGCGTCAGCAGCGAACAGGAAGGCATCGCTCTTCTCTTTGACCAGCCTCAACTCCTTATCAAGCGTAGTAAGATCGTGAGCGTACTGGAATGACGCATCCTGGGCGATGAGATCTCGTTGGATCTCCTCGGTTATGCCCACGTCGCCGCTTTCCTGCGCCGGGGCTGGCGCGGCCGCATTTACGTCTGGTGGCGTCGGTGTAGGCACAGTCCCGTTTGCGTTTGTTTGCGCATGATCTTTGCGAAGGATGTCTGCCGGCAATCGTTGCTGTGCGACTAGAAGTTGCCTTTCAAGCCTCCCGTATTGCAATCCCGGGCTCCTATCCCTGAGCAATGAGAGCTCACTGAAGAGATTTACGCCGTTTTTGTAGGTGAGCGTGAGATGCCCAACGGCAAACATCAGCAGTAACGCGACGACAACAAACCCAAAGTTCTTAGCTTTTTCGCGAAGTCGGTCTTGGTGCGGCCGCCATCCCGATTGAAGTGCGCAGACGGTTGCCAGCGGAATTTTTTCTCGGGTTGTGGCTATAGCGGCCTGCAGGTCACTCACTGCTGCATTCGTCAACTTCCGTTCCGGCTCCGGCAGGGCTTTCGCCGCCGCGACTTTCCTGAAGAATTCGCCATCAGCCAGCAAACCGGCGCGAACCGCATATTTTGATATTATTTCTGCTTCTTCGATCAGTTCATCAACGGCGGGTTTCGGTAGCGGGCCTTCCCTCCATTGTCCCCATGATGCAAGGCGATGCCAAAATCGTTGAGGTTGCGCCGCAGGTGGCGCGGGAGAAGCAATTGGTGGTACCGAAGGCGGTGGATCCGCGGACATGGTTCCCGATCCTTCCTAACCTAGAACGCCTGGAACGAAGCCGTACGGCCCCGGGCAGCCACATGGGGCACCAGGCGGTCCTGGAGGATTCGCCCAACACCAGAAAGAGGGGGTAAAGCATATTGCGCCGGGATAGTGTGGTGGCACTTGCGCCAGCGCCGCGCGCCCCAACAACATAATAATGGTTGCACACAACAGCATAGCCAGCTTGAGTCTAAGCGGCATCGTCGCGCTCTAAGCAATGGTTGCAAATTAAATTAGCTCTGGAACATACAGCTACAAGCGACGCTTGAAAAGCGCTATTGTGCAAATAAGGAAAAGTGAAGCGTTTGAGGATATCCGCCTCCGTTAAGCAGTGTCTCTTGGCTCTTTATTGCCAGAATGCGGCTGTTTCGGCCCACTGGGCACTAAACGTGAGAATGTGGTCGCTCAGGCTTTCAAGTTAACTGGTCGACCGTGAACAATGAGCGGATTTTGGCGGCGATTGAAATCGGCCTGATCTGGAGCTCGGCGAGCAAAAGCCTAAAAAGCTGCCTGAGCCAGTTGAGCAGGAGCAAGAAGTTGTAGCCGGGCGCGCGGGTGTGGCTCTCGATGGGCCACACCGACATGAGGAAGGGTATGCGTGGCTTGGCTTTGCTGGTGCAGCAGCACCTGGAGCGCGATCCCCACGGCGGCGATCTGTACGTTTTCCGCGGACCCTTAGATTCAAAAAATCTAGTTATGCTGTGCCAGCAGACAGAACTCGAAGGCTTGACATGCTGGGCACCAGCAGTACCGAAACGCCGCGAAAATTAATGAAACTTGAGAGTTTTAAGTTATCAGCTTCATGGTTCTCGCGCCGAATTGGAAATGAGGTGTCGGCCCCAGATTTTGACCTGTTGCCAAACAGGGCGTCTTGCATCAGTTCCGAGTATGGCTTTCGGTGGAAATGCTCGGCGAAGCCTGTGCGCTGCATCCAGCGAAGAACGGTGTAGAACTGCTCATTCACGCGAGCGCACAGAAATGCGCCGACAATACCGCGCTCTATGCCGTCGTCCGATATGCCCTCGAAGGGAGGGCCGTAGCTGAACCCGCGACGAATAAATTTTGGCGGGCCGTTGGGGAATCGGCTTCTGTTAGGAAATGTTAACTCGTCGTCGCGAGCGTTTACGATCCGAATATGTGCGGACAACGGGCAGCGCACCCCATTCGGATCATCAGCGAACCCGAAGTGGTCATCAAGGTCCGCGGTGGCCGGAGGCGCCGTTGGATGCCGCGCCAGCGGCGAGCCGTCCGGCCAGCGTCCCATCATCTTGGCCGCAAGCCAATCCCGGCGATGTTGTGGCGACACGATTCCGTCACCCGCCGCCGCATTATTGTCCAAGAACCGGTTAAAGACCGCAACGTCCTGGTGGATCCAGGCCAAGCAGGCGAACGACCCGTCGCGGGCGAAGTCCTGCCAGGGCCCTGCACTCTGCGGCGAAACCTTGTAGCCGGGGCTGGGATATCCCATCACGAATTCCCGGAAGTTGGTGGTTCCCTGCACCTTCCCATCGTCCCAGTCCACCACGGGTGCCGTAACACCGTCGCGATAGCCGAAGTGAAGCACGCCACCGTCTGGACGCCGCCCGCTCAGCGCGCCGTTGCTGAAGGCGTTCAGCCTTAATTCTATGAGACCTGAAGTTTTTGCTGACTGGCGAAGATCAGACAGCGTCCTTGCCGCTTGGCCGTCATCATCGAATGCGGCATAGACCGCCATATGGATGGCGTCGCTCCCGAACCGGCCATCCCACCAAAGCTCAGGCGCGCTGGCGCCGATAAAGCCAAGCTGCTCCCGCACGGCCGGGTGATGTGGCGTCTGGTCAGTGAACCCGAAATCCAGCTCCAGCCGACCGGTCTCGGTATCAAGCGCTACGTGATCGGCCAGCAGCAGGCGCAGTCCGAGCCAGGTAAAGCCGAAATTTAGCACTGGTCCAGCGAGCCTTAGCGGATCCTGAGCCCCGTGCGGCGTATGGGCGAGCCATCTTGCGACAAACCGCTGCGCGCGTCGTCCGTCCTCGATACCGAAAAGCAGCACTGCGTAGTGGGATTGGTGGTAGCGGTGGACGAGGAGGCCCTGCAGGTTTGATAGTCGGGGCTTCATCACGGACGTACACCGCTCAACATTCCAGCCTCCTTGCTCACTGGTTCGCGGCTTGACCCTTGACCAGAATTATCCGGCGTGAACGAGCGCGTCCTGCAGTGTTCGGACGGTTTTGTGGTCATAGGCAGAAAACAGCCATCCCGCGGGGCTGCCCGAGAAATCGAGCGCACCATCGGTCGCCATGCCCAGGCTGTGAACGTTATGCTTTTTTGCGTAGTCCCAGAACTTGTTAGTGTCGTTGACATCGGGCGCCTCTTCGGCGAGCGCAAAAATCGCGGCGAACACCGGGGTAAGCTTATCCCTAAAGAATTCGGTATATTCCTGATGATCGCCCTCGTATTCGGTGATCACCTGGATATACTTGTCATCGATAACTAGAACGCGAGCGAAGTGAACGATCCGGGATTCCTTGAGGGCCCTCTCAATTTCAGGCTGAACCGTATTTGCGAAGTTCTCCGCAAGTCCCCTCAACATGTCTTTCGAGGCGCGGTCCTGTTTCAACGGCAATGTGAGATTCAACGCATGCGTCATACAAGCTCCTCCGGACTTCCTAGACCCCAGCTGACGATCATGCGCTTTACGGGATGATTTGGAAAGCCATACATTTGGCAATCTGAAGGTCAGATATCAGATTTATATGTCAGAGACATTTCTTCGCCGATTGCTGTCGATCTCATAGTATGATTATTTTTGCGATATCGAACAGCATGAGGTTTGGGGCGCGCGTTGTCGGCGTCACCTCGCAGTGTAGCCGCCTGACGTACGTTGGAGCTGTGAATGTCATTGAAGATTCTTGGATCCCCTAGTTAATACATGCCAGGCGGGACGACTTAGAGCTGCTTGAGACTGTGAGCTCGCCCTGATTGGACAGACCATCGACGCCGTTCGCGGGTATTTCGGCGTTGCAGATATAAACAGCCATAGCTCATGGCAAAGAACGAGGGCTGATCATGGCAAGGTCTCCATCCAAAAACAGAGCGGCAGTGCGCCGTCAGGCCGCCATCACGCCGCCCGAAACCGGGCACCCTCATCCTGATCCACTAACCACCGAGAAAGCGGAGGAGATGCTCGGCGGCGAACCCTCGCCATTGGACGCCGCGAACATCCCGGCCGATGCTGCGGCCAGCACGACGGAGACGCCCGGAGATTCGATCAAGATTGGCAATAGAACGTTCAGTGCCGCGCCGACGAAGCTCGGTGGTCGGACGCTCGACATTCTGCCTGACCTCCCGGACGTCCGCGACCGCATCTACCAGCCGCGTCTGAGAGCGCTGAGCCCGAGCATCTATCCTCGCATTGCCTTCAAGGTGCGCGACCAGGGCGCTGCATCCAGCTGCACCGGCCATGCTCTGGCTCACGTGATAGACGGCCTGCTCCACCGGGAGAACCTGCTGACGACCCCGAAGCGGGTGAGTGCGCGCATGCTCTACGAAATGGCTAAGCGCAACGACGAATGGATTGGCACGACCTATTTTGGCTCGAGCGTCCGCGGCGCGGTCAAAGGTTTTTTTCGGAACGGCATCTGCAGTGAGGCGCTCGCCCCCGACGGCACCGAGGGCGAATGGACACTGACCTACGAGATGGCCAAAGAAGCGCGCGAAACCCGCCTCGGCGCATATTATCGCCTGCAGCCCGACCTTTCAGACTATCATGCCGCCCTTGAGGAGATAGGCGCGATCTATGCCTCCGCCCAAATACATACCAACTGGCAGAACCCGGGCGCTTGGCCGACGCAGGCTGGCGGTTCGTCAATAGAGCGCCAGATCAAGCCCGGCGGCGCCCCGGCGGGTGGCCACGCCTTCGTTATCGTCGGCTATGACGCGGAAGGGTTTTGGGTGCTGAATTCATGGGGGCCACAATGGGGCCGCAACGGCATGGCGCACTGGCTATACGAGGACTGGGCCGCCACAATGATGGACGGCTGGGTGTTACAGCTAGGTGTGCGCGCGCCCACGGCGTTCAGCGCCCTTCCGCGTGCGGTGCCGGCCGGTGCCACGACGCCGTACGTCGCCACCGGGCCAAACCGCGGTGACATCGTCGGGCACTTTATCAACATCGACGACGGCCGCTACATCACCAGCGGCCGCTACGCATCACCGAACGAACTTGAGATGAAAGAAACGGTCAAGCGGCTCGTGGATCCGAACTCCAACAAGGACCCCGGCGACGAAAATGGCAAGGGCTACGATCATCTCGTTATCTATGCGCATGGCGGCCTCAACACGCTCGACGACGAAGCGCACCGGATAGCCACCTGGAAGCGCAACGACATCTTCGCACGCAACAAAATTTATAACTTCCACCTAATGTGGGGTTCGGGCTTCGTCGACGAGGCTTTCGGGCGGCTTTCGCAAACCGAGACCGGGCGCGCGGGTGGCTTTCTCGGCGACCTGCTTTTTGAAACCATCGGCAAACCGTTCGGTAGCGCCGCGTGGCGCAACATGAAGCAGGATGCCAGCGCAGCGTTCACGCCGGACAGCGAGTATGACGGGGGCTTCGTCGGCCTTTCTCTGCTGCTGAAAGGCCTCGATAAGGCCGAGCGTCGCCCAAAGCTGCACCTCGTCGGGCACAGTGCAGGCGCGATCATGCTCGGCCAGTTCCTTGGCGCCTTGAAGCGTTTCAAACTGACGAACATGCAGCTAGGCAGTATCCATCTCATGGCACCCGCCTGCACAGTCGCTTTTTTTACAAAGTTTTACGGAAAGTACCTGACGGGTGACGGCGCGCTGCCGCTGGAGGACAAGATTTATCTCTATAACCTCAGCGGTCAGCTTGAACTGGAGGACAAGGTTGGCATCGGATCGCTGCCGGGCTACGGCCGGTCGCTGCTTTACCTAGTCTCACGTGCCTACGAGAATGAGGCGAATACCGCTCTAGCTGGAATGGAGCTATTTGCCAAGAAGATGCCCAAGTCGGAGCGGCTGTCCGTCAGCTATTCCAGAAGTGACGATACGAAATCGACAAGTCATGGCGGTTTCGACAATGACGCCTCAACGCTGACGACAATTATGTCGCGCGTGCTTGATGGTAAAGTCCCACGACCCCCCACGGCCAATGAACTGACGGGATACTGATCAGCACTCTTACGCTCAATCACCACTTTTGCCGGTTCAACAGCGGGCGCGAGCAGCCTGGAGGAATTGAAGGCGGGCTGGACGCTTGCTAGAAAGCGTGGGCAGGAGCTGTAGACCCGCGCCAGCAGGCGGAAGCGGTGGCTGCGCCTCTCACTTGAGGCGTAGGATGATCAGGTCGCCATCTGCGCGATGATTGCCGCAGTACCAGCTTGTGCATGCGGGCCGGCGGGCTAAAAGTTAAGAGTGGTGCCTCCGACGCCCTATGGGATCGGCGTAAGTCCCGTAGCGATTGTATCCACCTTTGAACCCTGTACTAAACGAGCTTCTCTAACGGCGGGTCAACCGTCCAAGCTTCCATGGAGCGAATAACGATGTCGGCGCGTGCTCCAAGGCCATGGGTCGCCTCTATTTATAGAAATCGTGCGGCGCTAAGCCGTCTTTCCTGCCTGTTTACCAGATTTCCAATGTTATTTATAGTTCATCGAGCTTAAACACTTAGTATTGCTCCTGCGGAGCATGGCATGATTTGTTTGGCAAATGAGGACGGCGATTGATGTTGTTCAACTCGTCGCGCTATTCATAAGTGGTGGACGGCGCATGTTGGAAGAGAAAAGCTTCCGAATAATAGCCTTGGTACACGATCCATCATTTGAATGTAACAGTAAGTAAGCTTTTTATAAATCTCGTTGATTGGATGTTCAGGTAGAGCGAAGTTCGATGTGAGGGAGGTCAGTCGGTTCGGGACTATGATGCCGAAGTGTTGAACTGGCCTCGTATGCAACTCGCCTGGCGCGCATTATGTTGCCTAACGGGCGATGATCCTCTGTCGCATGCCATGGGGAAAACGACAGGCGATCCACCTCCTCGCTTATTGCATGGGTGGGCGGATGATCCAGATCGCAATTTGGAATGCGGACTTTCGCAACTTTCACGAGTGGCGCGTCCCACGTGACAGAGGTGTCTTCGATCGGGGTGCGGGTATCGTCCACATAGAATTGGACCAGGAAGTCCAGCATAAGGTCCGCCCTGCGAAGTCTCTCGGCCAGTTCATCTCGAAGGAAGTTGGGTGTTAGGGGACGGCCTTCAGTCGGCTCAGTTCCCTCCGCGGGGCATACCGTGAATTTCACGGCGTAGGGCCCAAGCTTGATTGGCGCAGTGCTGGAGAACTGCTCTCTGGCCATGCTGCGTACCCG
Source organism: Mesorhizobium sp. WSM4837 (assembly GCF_055811435.1). Lineage (NCBI taxonomy): Bacteria > Pseudomonadati > Pseudomonadota > Alphaproteobacteria > Hyphomicrobiales > Phyllobacteriaceae > Mesorhizobium > Mesorhizobium sp. WSM4837. The sequence goes on along the minus strand of NZ_JBVVQE010000022.1, from coordinate 57,269 downwards.
ACTGAGGATAACCGTACTGATAAGGGCCCTTAGGATGCGGAGGGCTTCGCGAGCGCCCACCGCGCGAGCGAGCGTGACGAGCATGGTCAAGCGGTTCTGCGAAGCTCGGATGAAAGCCATAAACTGCTCGACGTTTCGGACTGTCGATGTGACCGAATGGCTCGTGGCAAGGAAGTCCTGAGTGATCGCATCCTCCTGACCCGGCAACAATTTCGGTCCGTGGACTCCAATCAGCTTAATGGCGACGCCTCGCGGCTCAGGGTGTTTGTCCGGCCGAGGCGCGGGCCCACCGTTTGAAAACCGCACCAGTGCCGGGAATACCCGGGGCTCGCTGAACACTCCGAAACGCGCATGGTCCGGTAGATCAGCCAGGACCTGAAACTCGGCCACAAACCCCGCGTGGAGCTTGGCATGAAAACCACGGCGGAGCGGTCCGCCCGTCTCCGCGGCCACTTCCCTCTGCGAGGCCATGATCTCACGTGCGAAGCCCTCGAACAACGTGTCCTCGGATGCCCCAACTACCTCCCTCCACGCTGTGCTGGGAGGCTGAGCGGCCGTCGGGACCGCAGCAAGGTCGGCGGTTTCTGCCATGGTCTACCAGCTCTCCAGAGGACCAATTCTGCGTAAGGTTAGGTCAGGCGCGTCACAACTATAACGGGCAAATCTGCCGCATCAAGTATAGAGAGCAATTTCCAATGCCGTTTTATCATACCTTCGATTGCGTCGGATTGCGAGCTTCTATGCTCACGCCAAGGAAGGGATCGCGCAGCCGACGGGATTCGAGAAGCGCACTGTGTTGCTCAATGGGGTAAGCGCTCATTTGGCCCCCCTCGCATTCTGATCTGCTCGGCCTGACCTGACCATGCGAGACGCCTCCGATATGGACGGGGTCTTGTGCATGGCAAGAGAAGACAAAATGGACGTCCAGTTGGACGTCCCAAGTAGAGGCTATAGCGGCCGGCTTGAAGTGATCGAAGGTCCGACAGGCCGGCGGCCGCGCACGAGCGTTTCGTTGATGAACTGACCGCGCAGATTTCGAGTCGACGTCCAACCGAATTCAGATGTGCCATCCGCTGACATTGTGCGGCCGAAAACCGTACTGCTCCGGCTGCCAGTCGGCAATATCTCTGCACGGACACCTCTGTATTTAGCGGTATCTTCTTTAAGTCGCCGACGCCAGCTCCAGGAATAAGGACGTCACCGTCCTTCTTGCATATTCGATGAGATCGCCGGCATTGCGAATTCTTGCATCCGGATCCGACACGCGGAAAATCTTTCCACGGAAACTCTCAGAGCCTGAATCAAAAAGGATGTTTTGATATCAAGCTCTTGCGAGCCTGCGTGTGAGCAGGCGAATGTGGGCGACGTATATCCAGGCTTCTGCGAAGGCGATAGATTTCTCCCGTTCCTTGGCCAGCCTGCGGCATCGCCCCAGCCATGCGAATGTGCGCTCCACGACCCTGCGGCGCGGCAGGACCTCGAAGCCTTGGCTCCGTCCGTCCGCTTGACGATCTCCAGGGTGAACGTGCCGATCTTTTGCAGCGCGCCCTTGAGCTTCGGCACGGCATAGCCGCCGTCGGCGAAGAGGTGTCGCAGCCACGGCCAGCGTTCGAGAATGGTCTTGAGGGCAGCCGGTGCGCCGTCCCGGTCCTGGAAATCGGCGGCGTGGACGACGAGACCGACCATCAGGCCGATGGTGTCGACAACGATGTGACGCTTGCGCCCGTTGATCTTCTTTCCCGCGTCGAAGCCACGAATTCCGCCGCTTTCCGTGGTCCTGACCGATTGGCTGTCGATCACGCCCGCCGTCGGGCTCGCTTCCCGACCCTCAGCCTCGCGCGCGGCCATGACGAGGCTGTTGCTGATGGTCGCAACTGGCCCTCCTCCCGCCAGCGATAGAAGTACTTCTGCACCGTTGAAAAGGGTGGGAAGTCTTTCGGCAGCAATCGCCACGCGCCGCCCGACGAGGCGAGGTAAAGAAGTGCGTTCACGACCTCGCGCAGGTCCGTCTTGCGCGGCCAGCCGGTGCGGTTCGCCGACGGCATCATCGGCGCAATCAGCGCCCATTCCGCATCGGTCAGATCGCTTGCGTAGCGGCCGCAACGCCGCTCATAATGCGCACGGGTGATTTCAGTCCAGGCCATCGTGATCTCCATCGAATCTCGCAAATCCGACGGAATCACAACCTGCTGAAATCACTCAACTCTTTTTGGAGCGGACACTCAGCAAAAATCATGACCGTGACAATTCATACATTTCCCGCACACAATATTATGCTCTCTTAATCACTCAAACCCATCCTGATGCGATTGTTCAAGCAAGCAGGTTAATCCTTTTTGCCAAGTTGATATGCATCATCAAGAGCCCTGATAGTGTTATTTTATCTCGGCTGAGGCGAAAGGTGTCGCCAGTGAGGATGATTGGGGCTTCGTAATCAAAATGGGAAGCGACAGAACGTTCGATCTCAGCCACGTAGAGTCCCGCGAGTACAAGCTCATGCTTAGGGCTGATCGATTTCGCGGCGGCGCAGATCAGCGCAGGAATTCCGTCGAAGAATGTTGGCGGAGTCTTTCCCACTCCGCCAACATTGTCGATGTCCACACGAGCGGCTTACCGAAGCGTGGCCGCGCCAAAAAGCAGCGCCTCGTGCGCTTCTATGACACGGACGAGCACTCGCTCTATCGCCAAGCCGGATTCATCCTGCGGCACCGGCGACCGCTACGGTCGGACGGCAAGTGGAATGTCACGCTGAAATTTCGCAATAGCGATTGGGTGCGGGCGAGCGCGCAGGCTTTTGTATCAGACGGAGGGGCCAAGTTCGAGGAGGATGTGAAAGCGCGTCCCACTGAAAACGGCTTCCAGTTCGTCCCACTGTTCAGCCGTTCAGCTGACGCGGCGACTAACCGCCCGCCTACGACGCTCGGCGAAGCCCTCTCGCGCTACACAGACCTGCGAGAGCATGAATTGCCTGATGCGTCCGCCGACCTGAAGCTTGTCCGCGGCTTTGAGGCCCGTGAAGAGGTTTTCGAAGGAATGGAACTGCGGGTTTCCGGCAGGGTGGAAGCCGAATGCGCGCTAATCATTTGGTCCCGCTCGGGCGGCGATCCTGAGGAAACGGTCGCTGCAGAGTTCAGTGCCCGATACGAACTAAATCGAGAAAGCCGGTCGTCCAATGTCGCGACCCGAACCTGGAGCGCATTCACCGCGCTTTGCGCGAACCCAGACTGGGCTGAGCCGGGTGGTAAGACAAAAACATCTTTTGTGTACGACGAGGCCTGACGGGCTCGGGATTGTGTGTGAATGCGGATAATCGTGTGAAGGTGTCATTGAGGTACCCGTGTTGCCAAGCACTGCGACGTGACCACCGAAGAGAATCGTCGAGGCGGACCTTCACCGCATAGTCCTCGAACACGACGGACTGACCGATGCTTAAAACACGAAAGCGGGTGGCTTTCGGTACAGGGCACGTCCTCGCCACCGCGCTGCACCACGACATTGCCGACAGGGCCAGAAAATCGGCGCGCGGACACCCGCCGTAATGGAACTGAGGTTTATCAAGGATCGCCAACGAGCAGGCATTGAGGCCGCCAAGGCCGAAGGCGTTTACAAGGGACGTGCCAAGACGTGGATGACGACGAGATCCGTCGCCGCATCGCCGCTGGCGCAAGCAAGGCCGGGGTCGCCCGTGACCTCAGGATATCCCGAATGACGGTTTATCACGCGCTTGATGCCATCCCGGACAAGACGGCACTACCGGAAAAGCGGCCATCCGCCACCATTGCCCTGCATCTGATTGTCGAGAATTTCAGCAAACGCGGGCGGGGCCGAAAGTCAGCCCGGGATCAGATTGAGGCGATGCTTGAGCGCGACTATGCCATGGTCAAGCTCGGCGATTGCGACTACCGGCTGACCGTGCCTTACGACACCGATCCGGACGGCGTTGGCCTCGACGAGGAAATCAATCATCTCCAGATGGGGATGTTCAATATAGCCGAGAGTTTCAGATGTTCCATCGAAACCGATATCCGTGAGATCGGTGGAAGACGCAGAGCTGGTAGCAACGAACGTTCCCTGCCTGTTCTTCAACTTGGCCAAAATCGCAGCTTCGGGCCGACTGGGCCTGGTTAGAGGAGTAGATCCATGTTCGCCAACTGCCGGCTGGGTGCCGTACCATGTCAACGACGTCGCTGGTACTGAGACGTTTTACCGAGACGTGCTGGGCTTGGCGGTCCAGCGAATGGACGACGATGGCGGCGGCCGTCCATGGCTGACAGCTACGACGGTCAACGGCCTGGAATTGCTCTTCATCAAGCATGAGTCGCGGCCAGGCAACACGCCCATCGTCGTATTCGAGATCGCGGACGGCGGCCATCGACGACGTGGTCGCCGGTCAGTCATGCGCCGGGCGGCTGGTCGGCGGATATACAGGACCCGGAGGGGCATGTCCTTTCGATGTACCAATCTGCGGACAAACCGCGGAAACGGTGATCATCTGCGTTGGGAGCGCTCAGGGGTGTACCTCTATTACCTCGAGGGGATTGTTCAAACCGATAGCTCTAGCGCCCGCTTTAGGACGGAGTGAAAACGGTCAGCAACGCGGCTGAAGCCTTCGTCGGTCCCGTGGATTTCGTCCGCCCAGTCCGCCACCCGCGGCAGCGCGCCCCGGCAGTCAACAACGAATACCATCGTGCGGTCGCTGTCGCCGGCGATCGCCGCAAGGGTCGCGTAGAGCGCATCGATAAGGATGGTCAGCACCTCCCGCCGCAGCGTCTGGTCAGCGATGCCGCGCGCAGCGAAGGCGGAGCCGAGCCACTCATCGCGCGCGGCCCAGCGCGGCCGGCGCGGGTCCGAGGCGCCGCCGTCGAGAAAGGGATGCGGGAACGGATAGTCGTAGCCGTGGATGATAATCGGCAGCCGCGCCATTCCCGCCTCGGCCCGGATCGTGCGGATCAGCTTGGTGTAGGCGTCGGCGAGATTGGCGAGCACGATGCGCAGTTTGTCGCGATCGATCAGCTCGCCCGCCCCGGCGCCTTGGCGGAATGGCCTGAGAATCCCGAGCAGCGAGGAGTTGCCGTTCTCGTCCTCGCCGATGACGTCGTTGCCTGCCGCGGAGAATAGGAACGCGCGCACCTCGTCCGGGAAACGCCTAAGCCCGTCGAGGTATTCCGGGCGCAAGTCGACCATGTTGCGGGCGGTGTCGCCGGCGGCGTCGAGGCTCCAGATCAGGTACGCACCGCCGAGATGGTCGACGACGTCAGTGATGAGGAACGGGAACTGGAACCAGGAGTCCCCCTCCGAGACGAGCACGGGCAGCGCCTCGCCGGCGAGGCGGCGCAGGTTGAACTGACGCTGCCTGCGCCAGCGGGCTAGGCCGTTGCCGATCCGGATCGCGCTGGCCGCGTCCATCTCGACTTCACTCACGACGACCGTCTCCGGGTTGGGCACCACGACCGGGTCGAGCGGGTTGCCTTCGGGCGCAGCCATCAGGTACGGGCGCAGGTCGGCCTCGGGAATTGCCGGGTCATGCATCCGGCGCAGCAGCTCCTCGTAGGTGATCTTTTCGGGCATGAGCCTCACTCCTGTCGGTGCTATCACTTGGTTTAGGCGTCGAGCGCCGCGCTAACGACGCCAGTAAGGTTGAGCGCGGCGCGAATCACATCGGCCGGCCCGCGCACGGTGACGAACGGCACGTGCCGTCCCCCGCGCGGCGCAAGACCGAGGCGCTCAAGCTCCGCGCGCGTGCCTGCGGTATGGTGGGCGAGCGCCTCGGCGGCGTTCTCGCGCGCTGCGCTGCGCCGTTGGGTCGCCTCAATGGTGCCGCCGAGCGGCTCCTCGCCGCACTCCACGGGGGCGCGTCGAGCTCGAGAATCGCGGCGACCGTCACCTCGGTGCAGGCATCGCCGGCGAGCAAGCTGCGCAGAGCCCCGTCCGCCTTTGCCAGCGGATTCGTCATGGCGCGTGCAGCCGCTGCGGCAGTTTGATCCGCCCGGTCGCCTGCAGCGGCTCCGCCAGGTTGAGTGCGTTGGTTGCTTCCATCAACTCGCCGATGAGCTGGGGCCGGGTGATGTCGGGCCACTTTTCGATCATCAGCGCAGCGATGCCGGAGACCACCGGCGTCGCCATCGAGGTGCCGGTGAGGCACTGATAGCCTCCGCGGGGATGACAGGACCAGATATCCACGCCCGGGGCCATGATGTCGGGCACCACCCTCGCCTGCACGCCCCACATTACGGTACCCATGCCGCCGCCGCCCCACACCTTGTCCGTACGGTCGGAGGCGGCGACGGAGAACACCTCGGGGTAGTTCCCGGGGCACCGACTCGTGTTCGGCCCCTCATTGCCGACGGCAACGACGAACAGCGTGTCCGTGCGCTGCGCAATCTGTGCGAGGTAACGCATCCGGTTCACCGTTTCGCGCTTGCCCGCCGACATATTGATGATCTGGATCTCGGGCCGCGTCTGCACGTGCTCCATCGCGAAAACAAAGTGGCTGAGCGAGCCGATCGTGTTAGGGATCATCGAGTAGCTGGCGAGCCGGGCACCCGGCGCGACGCCAACGTTTGTACCGGCGATGATCCCGCCGACGTGGGTGCCGTGCCCGGGCGTGATGAAATCGGTATCGGCCGGGGGGACCGAATTCGCGATCCACTGCTCCACGTCGAACACGATATTGTCGACGATCTTGCCCTGCAACTCGCGGTGCTCGGCGACACCCGTATCCATCACAGCAATCGTCGCCCCGGTGCCGGTGAGGCCGAACCGGGCCGCGCGCGCCTTGAGGAGCCCTATCGTCTCGAGATGCCAGTTGTCGAGGTCGGCGGCGTCGATTGCGATGCCCGCGGCTGCCGCGTCGCCGGCGAGCGCCTCGCCGTTGCCAGAGCGGACAGGCGAGATCAGGTCGAGCCGGAAGTCCTCGACCATCTCGGCGCCGGGCGCGGCCTCCTGAATTTTTTCAGCGTCTTCCGCGGTGCCCTCGAAGATGGTGACGCCCGTGATGGGGGTGTGCCGCTGCGGCGTCGCGATCACCTTGACGTTTGCGACCGCGCGTAGGCCGCGACCACTACTGAGGCGAGGATCGGCGTGCGCCCTGCGGAACGTCGTCAGGCTTTTGACCTTGGCGGCGCGGGCCTGCGGCGACAGGCTGAGATCGCCGCCCGCGAGCGCGTCGGGAACGTCGTCGTCCTTGGGAAGGAGAAGAAATCGCGCCATCGAAATGTCCTCAATCGAGTTCAGCGCGGGACCGGGTTAAGGCGGTTCCAGACCAACGCGGACACCGCCTCGAAGTCCTCGAACCGGGCCGGATCTCTGGCGGCGAGCAGAGCGCCCTCGGCAGCGCAAGCGGCGGCGTCGGCGCCAGCCGGTGGCAGTTCCGGATCGCCTGCCTCGTTGTCGGACGATGCCCGCACGGTGCTGGACGGGTCGGCGCCACGGGCGAGCAGAAAGCCGACCGCATCGGGCGCGCCGCCGAACGCAGCCGCGAGCAGCGGCGTGACGCCGGAGCGGTCGAAGGCGTCGATAGGCGCTCCCCGCTCGATGAGCGCTTCGAGCGCCGCCGTGTCGTTCCCGAGCGCCGCCGACGTCATCGCGCTGTGGTAGGCGGTGCCGTCATCGAGCGGGACGCCGGCCGCGGTAAGGGCCGTCGCGATCGCGTCAAGGCGGGCGAGCACCGCCTCTCGGCGCACGTCGTCGAGCGCGGAGGCTGCCCCGATGCCGAGCGCGTATGCCGTCCACAGTGTTTCCCCGGTGACGCTCCTCACGTCGGCAAGGTTCACGCCCGAGGCGGCGACGTGGTCGATCGCACCGTCTTCCGGTTGGCCGAGCCGAGCCGCCGCCTCGATACCGGTCGCGAGCGCGTCGTAGAGGTCGGCCATGTCGGGCGCGGCGAGCGCGTCGCCGGCGAGCGTCGCCTGCGCTGCCGCGAGCTCGGCGCGAGCGTAGGCTTCTGCGTCGAGATCGTCGCCGGCGAGGATGTCACCGCTCGCCGGCGGAGGCTCTCCGATCACTTCTAAGGTGAGGCGCGGGATGGTCTGGTTGTTGGTCGTCGGGAAGCGGGATCCGAGCTCCCGCTTGAGCCCCTCGATCAGCCTGATCACGCGGGCGCGGCTGTCGACGTACTGAATGTCCGAGCGCGCGTCGGCGATGTCGTCCGCCGGGTTCATGCAGCCGACACTCCACAGCCAGCCGTTGCCGGGGTGGATCAGGATGCCCGCCCGATACCGGGTGTCGCCTACGCGCAGCGCCGGCATCGGCGGCCTGCGGACCTCGATGCTGCTGGTGAACCCGAAAGTCTTGAACGCGGTGATGCCGTCGATCTCGCGCGTGCCGGCGTGGGTCAACATCGGATAGATGCCAGCCTTGATGCGGGCGCCGCGCTGCCTGCCGGTCGCCGAGTTATCGCCGGGTCCGCGCGCTTCGCAGATCATGCCGGAGAGGCCTGCGACCGGCCTGCGGTCGTGGAAGACCCTGTAGGTGCTGACGGTGCGCTCCTTCATGCCCCGCCGTTTTTCGGCGCGGACGCGCTTGATCTGCAAGACGAGTCCTGTGAGTGTGGTGCTGCCATCGCCCCCGTGCGTGTCGTCGTCGGCGTTCTCGATGATCGGATCGCGGCCGCCGTCGTCTGAACCGATGCGGGCGAGGATGCCGGCGATCTTATCGGCATAGGTCGGGTCGTTCGGTCGCCACGTGCGGCCGAGAAAGGCGGCGAACCTGGCTCCGTCGTCGATGTTGTCGATCCAGCCCGCAAACGTCGGATCGTTGTCGAGCCGGCGCAGGAACGCCCGCACAAATGACGTCGGCGACAGAAAGCGGCAGAATTTTCCGCGCGTCGGATCGGTCGGATGCGGCACGGGCGCGGCGACCTCGGCGAGCATCTCCGTCCACGGAATGCCTGCGAAGTTGGCGTGCACGCGGGCAAGATCCGAACGGCCCCAGTCCGACTCCAGCCCACACTGTGCAACGACGACTGGGAATACCGGCGCAAGGCGCGGCGCGGCCTCGAGGGCGGCTGCGAGCTCCAGGAACTCGGCCGTCGCTCCTTCGTCCGCGATCCTTTCGCTAGACAACGTGCCCGTGATCAGCAGTGCCGGCCCGTCCTCCTCGCCTGGCTTTGTGAGGCCGCCGTCGGAGCGGACGACCCCGGCCGCGACGAGGCGTTGCTCGATGTTGATAACGCGGCTCGCGTAGCCGTCCCGCTGCGCCCAGGTACGGCCGATGAAGCGTATGAAGTCGTGCGGCGAGCGCATCGCCATCTCCTTCCAGCCGCGGTACGGCGAGCGCTCGAGAAATAGGAAGTAGCCGGTCACGAAGTCGCGGATGCCGGCGAACTTCAGATACGTGTCGACGCCGTCGTGGGCGCGGTACTCCACCTTCGTGGCCGGCGCCTCGCGCAGGATCCGGTCCACCTCCGAGATCCCCTTCATCCCTGCGAAGTTGAAGTGCTGCACCGCGAGTTGCGATCCTGCCCAACCCGACTCCTCGATCCACTGCGCCAGCGTGATGCCCTTCAGCCTCTCGACCACATCGGTGGCGAGCCCCTGCACCACCGGCGTCACGGAGCGATAGGTCGCGATCAGCTCGCGCAGGAGCGGGACGTCCGGAATGTCGCCCGCGACCGGCGGAGGGTCGCCGTCCTCCTCTCCCCCGCCGTCCGCCGGGATATTTACGTCGCGGCGCACGAAGGCGCCGAACGCCTCCAGGATGGCGCGGGCGAGCTCGGCCTTCTTTCGCACCCCGAGGCCCGCATCGGAGGCGTTGTCGCCGAAGAACGGCTCAATCAGCGCGGACGGATGCACCTTCGTCACGCTCTCGATGCCGCGATCGTAGCCGCGCGAGCCGCCGGGGATGAAGATGCCGCGATCCTCGCTGCGCCCCTGCCGGTCGAACGTCCTGACGATCGCCTTCTGCAGCGTCTCCGCCCAAGGGCGCGACTGCTCGGCGCCGTAGAGAACGAGCGAGCCGCGTGCACGCCCGTCGGCGGCGTTGAAGTGGAGCTCGATAGTCGCCTCGGGGCCCCAACTGCGCACCGCCTCGTAGGCGCCTCTGATGCCGACGCCATCGCGGAAGAAGATCTCGCAGCGCACGCCGGCGGTCTCCGCGAGGGCTTTGATTTTCATCGCGAGGTCCGTGTTCCAGGCGTACTCGTTGTGCTCGGACACGCGAGTCGCCGGGCTGTCGGCAGGGAAAGGCGGCGACAGCGCCCGCGCGCCCTGCGCAACCGCAGTGTGGCCGACAACGATGGCAAGGCCGCGCGGCCCGGCGAGAGCGTCGCTCGGCGGGGGCGGCGCAATGGCGGCTTCGGGCCTGAGGACGTCGCGCAGGTCCTCGATCGCCTCGATAAGCGCTTCCCGACCCGCATGCGTTTCCGGCGCAGCGAGATCTGCGCTTTGCAACAGATGCGCGACATCAACGCTCAGGGCAGCGAGGCGCTCTCGCTCTAAGCGAAAATCAACAGACATGCGCCCATCACCAGAGTATTGAGAAGACCAATACTTTCACAATAAATGTTAAGATTGTCAACCGCGCCGCAACCGAGTGTCGTAAGCAGATGAGTTGTCCGGATTAGGTAGCACGTGAGTTGTCCGGTTTTATTACCAGCGGATGGAGGCTGGGGATGAAACGGACAGCATGGCTACAGGACCGGAGAATGCAGAAGTTGTAGGCGTTTTGCGCCGCTGGGAAGACGGCGATCTTTCGATGATGGAGGCAGGCGAGTTGCTGGGCATGTCGGAGCGGCAATTTCGCCGCTATCGCGACCGTTACGAAGAGGCTGGGGAAGCTGGGTTGCTCGACCGGCGTTTGGGCAAGATTTCGAAGCCACACCAACCGCAGCCAGTCAACACAAAGAAACTTCCTATTCCCGTGTGTACGGCACGCCCAGCATGGCCGGGGCGCTGGCCCGCGAGCGACGGATCATCAGCGCGACGATCGCTGCAACATAGGGCATCATCAACATATATTGGTAAGGAATGGCGATGCCGACTCCTTGGATTTGCAATTGCAGCGCGTCTAGGAAGGAAAACAATAGTGCCGCTACCAAAATCGGGTAGGGCCGCCACAGACCGGCGATGACGATGATGATCGCAAGCCAGCCGCGTCCGTTGGTCATGTCCGGCACGAAACGCGCCGCCTGGCCGACAGAAAGGAACGCGCCGGCGAGGCCCGCCATCAGGCCACCGAAGACCACGGCAGCATACTGGACCCGGGCCACCCTCACCCCCTTTACGTCGAGGGCCTTAGGATTTTCGCCAGCGCAACGCACGATCAGCCCATAGCGCGTCCGGAACAGGAAGAGCCACACCGCCGGCACCATGAGGAAGGCGATGTAGGTCAGCACCCGCTGGTCGAACAGGATGGGGCCGAGCACCGGGATATCGCTCAGGCCCGGTATCGGCACGTCCGCGAAGAAGGGATGGTCGGCGTCTGGCCGTGGCCAGCGAAAGCGGAACGCAGCCAATAGGTGGAAAGGCCGGCGCCGAGTAGGTTGACGGCAAGCCCGGTGACGATCTGTTCCACTTTCAATGTGATCACCAGCACGGCGAAGACGAGCGCCATCAGCGCACCGGTGAACCCGGCTGCAAGGACGCCCAGCCACAGCGAGCCGCTCTCATATGCGGCGAGATAGCCGGTGAGAGCGCCCATCAGCATCATGCCTTCGAGACCCATATTGTAAACGCCGGTGCGCTCGGCGACGAGTTCGCCAATTGCCGCGAGCAGGAGCGGGGTGGCGATGCGGATGGTGGCCGCCGCCACGCTGATCAGGATTGAGGCTTGAAAGAGAGCGTCAAGCACGGCCGACCCTCCGCAGGCGGAAATTGCACGCCGCCCAGCCGGCTAGGAAGAACAAAAGCAGGATCGCCTGGATGGCATAGATCAGCGCCGCGGGTACGCCGGTCTTGATCTGCATGAGCGTGGCGCCGTTGAGCAACGCACCGAACAGCACCGAGGCGATGACGACGCCAAGCGGATGCAACTGCCCCAGGATGGCGACGATGATGCCGCTGTAGCCATAGCCTGCTATAACGCCCGCCTTCAGGCGGTAGTGCACGCCGTAGACTTCCGTGATGCCTGCGAGCCCCGCAAGCGCGCCGGAAACCAGAAGCACCACCAGGATCAGCCGTCGCGTATTGGTACCCTGTACGTCGAGCGCGCGCATGTTGGAACCGGCAGCCTTGATCTCATAGCCGAGGGGTGTGCGCGTCAACAGCATGTGAACCAAGGCAGCCGCTGCGATCGCCAGCAGGAAGCCGGCATGCAGTCGCGAACCGGAAAACACCACGGGAAGCACCGAGTTCGGATCGACCTTCGGCGTCTGCTCGAAGAAGGCGCCCGCCTCGCTCCACGGGCCGCGCAGCAGCAGCAGCGAAATGACATAGACGATGATGTAGTTGAGCATCACCGTCGAAATCACCTCATCGACCGAGAAGCGGGTCTTCAGCACGCCCGCCAGGCCAGCATAGAATGCGCCGCCGACAATGCCGCCGACTATGAGCACAGGAATTTGGAGGAAAGATGAAAAGCCAATGAGGTTGTGCTGCAGCCAGTAGGCGAACATGGCGCCGGCAAGGACCTGGCCTTCGGCGCCGATGTTCCAGATGCGCGCGCGGAAGGCGACGCAGGCGGCAAGGCCGGTGAAGATCAGAGGCGTGGCCTTGACCAGCGTTTCGCCGGCGGCGCGCGACGAGCCAAAGCTGCCCTTCAGGAGAGCCTCGAAGGCCGCCCGTGGACTGGCGCCTGCGGCGGCGAAAAGCAGGCTGCACACCAGAACCGCCGCTGCCGCGGCAAGCGCAACGACGCGCGCGGTCGGCCGCGTCTCCAGTCGGCGCTCGAGGCGCCATTCCACGAGGTTGAACTCGGTCATGCCGCCGCCTCGCTCTCGTGGCCCGCCATCAAGCTGCCGATTTCGTCATAGGTGGTTTTTTCCGTATCGAGCGCCGCAAGGATGCGGCCGCGAAACATCACGCATATGCGTCGACTTAGCGCGAAAAGATCCTCTAGTTCCTCGCTCGCGAGCAGGATGGCGCAGCCTTCGTCGCGTTTGCGCTGGAGTTCGCAATGGACGAACTCGATGGCGCCGACGTCTAGCCCGCGCGTCGGCTGGTTGCACAGCAAAAGCCGGTTCGCCTTGGCGAACTCGCGGGCGAGGATGACCTTCTGCGCGTTGCCGCCCGACAACTTACGGCAGGGTGCCGACGGGCCGGTTGCGGCAATGGAATAGGCGCCCGATTGCGGTGCGCGGTTGGCGTCGAGCGTCGATGAACGGCCCGGTGCGCCAGCGCGCCTGCCATTGTTCGCTCAGCCCTTCAACGTCATGATGCGCGTCATCGGATAACATGAAAGAACGTCGAAGGTGTTACCGGATCGAAACGCGGTCAACGCCGGCAGCGCCTACAAGATGGTGGACTAAGCCGGGCTCGCGATTGAGATCACGGGGCAGCTCAAGCCGTCCGACGCGATTACCTGTTTCGACCTATTGCAGACCTTCCCTAAAGGGGAGGTCAAGGGAAATTCATGACCCAAGAGCGACGTTCGACGGGCGACAGCTTTGCGCCCAATCCCGGACATAGGGATCAGCTTTGCTGCTTCCCGAAAGCGGACACACTCCGATGACAGCGGAGGTCGTGGTCGCGCCACATTTCTTGACATTCCGCGCGCTCCTCCGAAGCTGACCTTCGGCACAAGGGCTCGCGTTGACTGGAGCGGCCGCCTACACCGAAATATCCTAACGCCTTTGAAAGGCAGCGCAGTGGACGCACTAGTACGTCTTTCGAACTGCGCAGCGAGGGAGCCGTGTCGCGGCAACCATTGCCGGTGATGCGCAGAGGATATGACGAAGCGATCCATATCGGACGGCGGCCAGCTACCAGTCGGCGAAGCGCGATTCTGAAAGCGGCACGCGGTCCTCGATCAGATCGACGATCCGGTAAACCGGGTTCGATGCAAGTAACTTGCACACCGCCATCGCAGTTGCCAGATTATATCGCTCTGCGGGAGGTGGCCAAGTGCTCACGTTGGCGACCACAGCGACAACATGGCTGATCGATAAGGTTCTTATACCAATTGGGACGGAGATCGCCGTGAGCCGCGGCGAGAACTCCGAGCGGCGGGGATTCGTTTCTTACCCGTTCTTGACTTCTGATTTATTTTCAGTTGCCGCTTTAGTCTTGGTGATCTTCTTAGCACCAGTCCTTCGCTTCACGGACGCGCTCTTTGTTTGCGCGCTTGCCTTTTTGGCGCCAGTAGTCTGCTTTGCGGACTCTGCCTTCTTGCCCTTAGGTGAAGCTCTAAAACGAACGTCCACAGTGACTATGCCATCGTGGCTGAAGCTGATGTTTTTCAGGCTGATGCCCGATCTCGTGCCCGGGAATGAAGTGGACGCTACTCCCGTATCGGTCAATGATACCCTGTTCTCGCTGCCGGGAAACGGGTCGGCGGCATCGCCTTGGTTCCAATCGTCTGGGCTGTTCAGATCATTGCGTCCATCTGCTTGGATAAGCGAGAGGCCTGGCGCAACCGGGGCGAACTGCTCCTTGATTTCGTCCACTTGCCATACGAGCAAGCCTTCACCAGGTAGATCAAAGTCAAAGCCTACCCTCTTCCGACTCTCCAACAAGAGATACTGCGTTGGTTCAAACTTGGGACTAACGAGTTTATAGACATGTCCAGTCGTGGCCGTATAGGGTTTGATCTTCACGCTGCCGGACGAAGTGATGGTAGAGGCGCTGATCCAGCCATGCTGCAATTTGTGCAATGGGGCGGGGTGAGCTGGTCTCGCGCTACTGCCGTTGTAGGAGCCTCCAGCCATGAGATCCCACACGCCTGAACCATCCCATTCCGCTCCGTCCTCGTCATAGTTCGGATCGTAAAAGTCCTGCCACTGGAAGGCGAGATGACCGAGCTCGTGAGCGCAAACTCCCACCTTGCAGTCGTGAGGGACGGTGAGATAGATGGTCGTCGAGAGATTCGGTGCCACTTCGACCGGGTTGCGGAGATTCCACTTGTGCGACCAGATCTCTCCGCCCTGTTGTGGCTTTAGCATAACTTCCGCTCCGCGCCCGGCGTGGATGATGAACAGCGCGGTCACGATCCCTCGCCCGAACTTATCCAGCGACTGAGCGAACTTCACGCCACCCGCAAGTGCTGCATTGACGGCATCCTCGGCAAGCCTGGGGGCGTTATGAGGATAGCTATTCCAATTGGTGCCCGATTCATTGTTGGTGTAGAAAGAATAAGGTTTCGGCATACGGATCCATCCGTCGACAGTCCCCACAACGTCGACTTTTCCGAGACTGACCTCCTTGAAGTAATCCCTCATGCTGCCGGTCGGGTAGATGGCCTGGGAGAACAGTAGGTCTTGATAATGGGACGGGGGCAAAACGCCAGGGCGATCGGAAAAGTCAACTAGAAGGGCCTTGACTTGAACCTCTCCAAGAACTGGTTGTGCAGGGATCGCCAGCATCTCCGGCCCACCAGGAGTAGGCACAAACTGAACCGCATCATCCATTCCGGCAACACCGATAGATGGGTCGATAAATCCGATGTCCACCAAGTATTGGCGGAACGAAAGCTTGCCCGATTTACCTGATCTTTGGTACTGCATAAAGGTGGCCGCCATCACATCAGGCGAGGGAGGAACCCGGCAGGGGAACATTCCATGCTTGCTGTTGCAACGGCATCGCCAGCCCGAAGCAGAAATGCGGAGTTTCATGGACGACGACTCCCTGACTTCGCACGTGATCGGCTCAAGGTGATGAACCGTATCTCGCTACATCGTACAGCAAAGCCTCTCGTCCGTCAGCGTCCAAACGAGAGCCATGGCCAGATCGAAATATTTAATCCGGCCGAAGCCAGATTTATCCAGATTTATTCAGCAAAGGCGGAATCGTTCGCAGCTATGGTTGAACTTGAGCATGACCTTCTCTGCAGGGAAATTCGAACAGCGAGAAGGCGTCGTCGCTCATAGCGGATTGATCGTCTCGACCATTAAGAACTGTCGCTACGGTCCTTCGTGGAACTGACGGCGCGGCTCACCCGATGGAATTGCAGGTCGCCGTCGAGGTTCCGACGGAGCATGTCTTCGCCGTCAAGGCCAACCAGCCCACGCTGCGCACCGAGATCGAGCGCTACTTCGATGATGCCCCGCCGATTTGCCTCGACAGCTTCGTCGATCTCGACAAAGCCCATGGCCGCATTGAGGAACGCGCCATCACCGTCAGCCGCGAGGCCGGCTGGCTCGAAGGCCAAAGACGCTTCCCCGGTGAACTGCGCCTGCCAGATGCCACAACCATCGTAAGCGTCCGATCGCGCACTGGACTGAAGGACAAAAGGCAAAGCGCACGCACCCTACGAATTCGGGGTGAGGGTGTCCGTGGCTACGACGCTGAAGCGTTCAAAGTGCACGCCATGGCACTTCCCGGGAACCCCTACGACGGGCACACGCTCGAAAAGATCATTCCTGCGATGGAAGACACTATCGGTGCTGAGATCGAGCGCATCCTCGCCGATGCCGGCACCGCGGCCACAACGCGCCGCAAAGCCACAAGTTCAGGGTCTTCACCGCCGGTCAGAAGCGCCGCGTGACACCGGCCATCAAGCGCGAGATGCGGTGGCGATCGGCCGTCGAGCCGGTGATCGGCCACATCAAGAACGAACACAGAGTGGGCCGCAATTACCTCGCTCACACCCAAGGCGATGCGATCAATGCCATCCTGGCCGCAGCCGGCTACAACTTCTCCCTCCTGCTCGGTGGCTGAAGGCGTTTTTGTGGCTCTTGATCACCGCACTTCAGACCCCGCCGAAGCAATTCGTCGCTTAGCCAATCAATTGTTCACGCTCGACAATAGAGCCCGCCGTGCCGGAAGGTGCGGCGGGCTGTTTTGCGCTGGCAGTCAGCGCTGATCCCAAATAGGCGGCTTGCCGGCCCTGACCTAACCTAGTCTCCTGGGTACGCCGCGCGACCTCCATCGGTGACAGCCCAGAACGTAGATCCTCGACATCCCCTTGATGCTGCTTGCGCAGAGTTTCGACGTAACTCTCCTTCACATCAATCTTAAATCTGCTGCTCTCGCCCTTGGTGGCGAAGTCACCGGGCGTAACAGTTTTCACTGCCCTGGCCCGGCCCATACCGGAGTGAGCGGAGCCTCCAGGTGACATTCAAGCCGGACGGC
The DNA here is from genome assembly GCF_055811435.1 of Mesorhizobium sp. WSM4837. NCBI lineage: Bacteria > Pseudomonadati > Pseudomonadota > Alphaproteobacteria > Hyphomicrobiales > Phyllobacteriaceae > Mesorhizobium > Mesorhizobium sp. WSM4837. The sequence continues at coordinate 40,107 of NZ_JBVVQE010000022.1, read as the reverse complement.
AATTTCATATGCCGTTCTTTTTCGGGTGACGATTGGAGAGAATGCCGCGACCATGTGAAGGCGCGCCTTGGCCCGTCCGACGACAGGCTCATTGCAGCATCTGAAGAACCCACCGTCGACGGTTCCGGCTTGGTGGACGAACAAGCCGCATCGACATTGCTGCTACCATCTGGGCCGAGACGGTACCCTGCTTGGCACGCTTGGCGAACGCTATCTGGCGAGCCGTGGCCTTGCCTATTACGGCGAGGAAATCCGCTATCACGCTGGCCGTCGCATGATGGTCGCCATGATGACGGACGCCATCACGGGCGAACCGTGCGGTGTTCATCGTACCCTTTGCGCGCGTTGCGCATGCGGGCCCCGCGAGGCAAAAAACTGAGTTAGCTATTGCGAAGCGGGGCGACCGGTACGACCGGCGATCAAATGCCCCCCCGGGCATCAAGTCTTCGCAGCCTTTCATTCGGCTTACCGGTTCGCCCGCTTCGCGCGCATTTTTCCAATTGAAAATATGAGGGTCAGCCGTCCAGAGCCTTCCTGGCCACGATCTCCTCAAAGGCGGCGAAGCCGCTTCGTACTACCTTCGATTCAAAGTCGGTGTAGAAGGGAGCTATTAAACTAAGATTAGGACGCTTGCGGTTTCGAATATATGGTTCAAAGCGGCCATCGGCCTTTCTAGATCCTCTTTCGAACAATTCGCGGTATCTCCGCGGCGTTACACCGTGGAAATGCTCAAATTTGACGGACTCGTAAGCTTCGTATTTGCCACGGGACGCACCTTCTATTTGAATCGAATCCGAGTGCAAATCGCCTGCTAGGCTCTTCGGGTAAGGCTCCAAAAAGATCACCTTTTTGATGCCTGCGGACACAATGTGCTTGCCGCACATGTGGCACGGGAAAGTCGTGCAAAATAGTGTCGCATCAGCGACAGATAGCCCCAGCCTGGCCGCGTCAGAAATCGCTGACATTTCGGCATGGACTATCCGGCCATATTCGAGGGCATCCATAAATTGGGATTCCCTCACGGCTTCCTTGGCTGAGAATTCTTCAAAATTAAGTGGAGAACCCGCCGCCGAGAAGATCTCAGCAAGGATTTCGCGTTTTCTGGAATCGTTTGAATCAACGGCGAGAGTGTATTCCCTTGCGTCGAAAGGCGGTTCATCGCACCAGTACGTGCCGCCCCGCGCCTTGGGCACTTCGTTTGAACCCATGCTTATGATTTCACCGGTGGGTCGAAATATGGCTGCTCCGACCTGGCGCGAAAGGTCGAGCGTTCTAAGCGCAGCCGCCTTCGCAGCGAACATTCCGTATTCGAGCTTCGTGGGAGAGAGTGCGTTGGACGAAAATAGTAGTTCCAGAAATCTATTGACCTGCCTGTCCGCTCCATCCTGTTCGACTGCATCGCTATTTACTATGAAGTCGGCATCGTGAAAGATTTTGGTCAGGCGCTGGCCATGAAGGTTCTTTTTCTCGTTTTCATCCCTCGAAACAAGCTCGTGGGCCATGGTTCTTGATTCTGATTGGTCCGCAGTGCCGCGATCATGGGCTATTCTATGCGAAAGATAGTCTACCCTTGATTTCTTGCTAGAGTATACAGAAATTTGGAAGAATAGCCTTCCATATACAGACCGCAAAAGGTCTATTTCTTCCTTTCTCTTAAATTGATGAATGATATAGACACGGTTCTGGTATGATATCTGCTTGTTCTTTTTAAATTCCTGCTCTCTCGTTCTGGCTATTTTAAATACAGTGTACGCGGCGAGCACCGAGTCATCTTTGAACTCCTCTCTAATTCTGTTTCCAAAGTCTATATAGCTATTTATCCGCCTGTCTGTCGGTTTTTTATCAAGAGGCAGATCAATCGATAAAGATTTTTTTAGGACATCAAAATAGTCGGTTACTTTGATGTCGAATACCTCATAGCCTGACACTGCGAAAAATCGCCCTATACTAGAAATTACACCCGCTGTATCCACCCCTACTGGAGAAACAACACCAATGAAGATTTCTGGGCATTCCAATTTTTCTAGTGCATTTTGCACGTTAACGGTCCCTTAAAATTCTGGTAGCATGATTCTGGAAACCGGAGGAACGACCATGCATGGCAAGCTTGGCGTGAAAATAAATAGCGTGACAGTGACATCACGATACGTCGATGGGCTGATAGAGCGCAGCGGAGCCTACTACTCTGCATGGCTGAAACAGGATGGCCGCACCGAGGCTGTCAATCTCCCCCCCAAGGCTTCTGCCCGGACAGTGGTTGTTTCTGCCGGAACCTACCCAGCTAAGGCAAAATAAAACGGCGGGCCGAAGCCCGCCGCCATTTCATTTGCCGTGCTTGGTCGGATCAACCAGCTTATAGGTTGATCCTTTTGACGGCGTCGGGGGCAGAGGCTCATTGCGAACCACTGTCCTTTCGGGTCCTTTGCCACCGCGGGGGCCAATGATCTCATATTGACCAGAGCGCGGAGCGAGTTGACCAGGCCGAAGGGGAGGAGACTTAGCCATTAGTCGTTACTCCTGTGGCTTGCTAAGGAAGCCTCAGGGCGCTAGTTACCGACCTGCTAGGGAGCGGACTCGCGGTCTTGTTCGTCCACTCGGCGCCACATTTACCGCGAGTACGCATGAAGACAGAGGCAGACGGCACGAATCACCGTCTGCCTCTTTTCTATGCAGAAGCTGTTTAGCAAGTAAACAGGGCGCGCTATTCTTCACACAAGAATTAGCATCCAAATAGGTCAGCTCTGCTGCCTCCTGTATTCTAATGGCCGTCCACCAGGCGCCTTTCTCCTTTCAAGGCCCCCCACAACATGACCAAAACCACACAACGCGCCTCAGCGCTGCAAATCAATAGACACGCAGCGGCAGGCCAAAGGGTTTTGGCCGGGGTGGCAAAGCTATGTCCAAGCGAAAGCCAAAAGCTTGCCGGCGATCTCCAGTCGCCTCTCACCCCCGGCTGCCGGGCCTATCCGGCGCGGCCTGAGAGGCCAACCGGAGAGAATGAAATGAACGCTCATGCAACCGTCACGGAAAGATCGGCCGAAACCTGGCAGTTCAGGTTGGGGGAGTGGACATGCCGTCGCTGTTCTGTAGTTGTGTGCGTCAAGTTCTGCAAAAAATGGCGTGGCATTCAGCGGTGACGTTGGCGTGTCCGCCGCGCAGCCCCCGTGTTTAGCGGAGCGGCGGACATGGCGGCCGCGTCTCAGGCGGCTAGTGCCCTCAGGTTCTCCTTCTTGTGCTCGCGCAGATGATCCATGTTGAGGTAGCGGGTCGCCTCGAGCCAGTTCTCGTGGATCTCCACCGCCAATGCCCGAACCAGCCGCAAACAGCTCTCTGCAGCGTCCTTTGCTTAGGCGCGGAACCATACGGAGCGATACGGGAAGATTTCTGATTTTGGCCCGCGAAAAAGACAATCAAATCAAACGTCTCAATACATCCTCCGGGCCCACCATTCAGTCAGCCGGATTTCCGGGTTTTTCGCCCGTCTCAAAATAGCTACGACATTTCCGGGTTAGCGCCGAGTAGCAGCCAACACTTGGCTGAGACTCCGCAGTGAGCGTCCAAAACACCTGTCTTTTGGCCGTCCGTCTCTGTCGGGCGAATTCCGTAGCCAAGTGTTTGCCAAAGCGATGGTTGGCTGATCAGCCAGATGCACGCCGGATTGTGTCAGAAGCCGAGGAGTGTGGCCTGGGTACTCCAGGCGTGCGGCAGGTCAGAGACCCGCGAGGGCTTGTGCGCCGTCAGTTCGACAGTTGATCACCCGCAACGATGCTTGCAGCAATTTTCGGGGCGAGGAACGCGAAGGGCAGGAGGCGGCTCACCTCAGATGCATCGGTGCCGTTGAGGATGGCAACGTCGGTGAGGCTTCGGTTAGCTCCGTCCGTAAGTTGTTTTAGGTACAATTGGTCTCGACGCAGAAGGTCAATCAAAACGCCATCGGGTTCTCGGTCGCTGTGGGATCCGTCTGTAAGCACGATCCGCGTTTCGATTCAGGCGATGCTCAACTGCCGATTCACAGCCTGCGCAGGAAGGCGCCAGCCCTCGGACTCGTTTCGCCGTCGGTCGACGAATTGCTTCGAGACATAGTAGCGGTAGCGGACACCTTGCTTGTTGGCATGAACCGATCGCAATTTCTCGCCAGCTTCGTGATAGAGCAAACCTGTCAGCAGATGAGGTTGCGAGACATTGGAATGGCTTCGCCGCCGTGGCGCTTGCGAGGCGAGCAGTGCCTGGGCCTCTTGGAACATTGCCGCCGTGACGATCGGCTCGCGCTCACCATCGTAAACTTGATCCTTGTGCCTGATCTTGCCGATGTAGATCTGGTTCGAAAGAAGGTGGTAGAGATTGCCGCGACCAAACGGCATGGTGACGGTAACTGATCCGTCCTTGCGTTGTCGCAGCCGTGTCGAGAGCCCCTCACTCGCACTCTCATCGACAAGATCCCGAACCGACTTCAGGGTGAGATAGCGGTCGAACAGGTGCCTGACTGTTTGTGCTTCGGTCTCGTCAATTTACCAGCTTGCGATTGTCGACGCGATAGCCCAGCGGCACCACGCCGCCCATCCACATACCCTTCTTCTTCGCCGCAGCGACGTTGTCGCGAATGCGCTCGGCTGTGACCTCTCGCCCGAACTGGGCAAAGGACAAAAGCACGTTGAGGGTGAGCCCGCCGAGATTGACGAGCAAGCTGAAGGTTTTATCCAGGCCACCGGCGCGCGCATCGAGAGCGGCGGCAGCCGTGCATGTTATGTGCGCGATGCCGGCGCCGAGCGGGCGCTCGTGGTTCTCGGCGCTTCAGGAGCTGGCAAGTCGTCGTTCCTGCGAGCGGGGTTGTGGCCGCGCCTGCGCCGGATGACATTCGCTTCGAGAATCCCGCCGACCTTTGCTGCTGCAAGGACCACGGCGTCGGGCGTGGTTTCTGTCATCCAGCGATGCACGGCGTCCTGATTTCGAAGGTCGAGAACGTCGCGCGGAGCCATTAGGACCTTGCAGTTTTCTTCTCCCATCGCCGCGCCACAGCCGAGCCGACCATGCCGCGGTGGCCAGCCACGAATATCCGTTTTGCGTCGAGCCGATAAGTGTAGTCCATGACCGCTGGCCCTCTCTAGACGCTACTGTCCATGTGCCAGCTCTCTCGCTCCAGACGTTTCAGATCGGCGGTCACCATTTCCGCCACGAGGTCGCTGAACGTCGTCTTAGGCGACCAGCCGAGCTTTGAGCGGGCTTTCGCCGGATTTCCCATCAGGAGATCGACGTCCGTCGGACGGAAATGGCGTGGGTCGACTCGGACGAGGATCTCTCCTGTCTTGCCATCCCGGCCAATCTCGTCCACCCCCTTACCTTCCCAGACGATGACACGGCCGATTGCCCGAAAGGCACGTTCCACGAACTCGCGCACCGAATGGATTTCGCCCGTGGCGAGGACGAAGTCGTCAGGCTCGGCGTGCAGAAGAATCCGCCACATGCCCTCCACATAGTCGCGAGCATGCCCCCAGTCGCGTTTCGCGTCCAGATTTCCAAGATAGAGGGTGGACTGAAAGCCTCGCTCGATACCTGCAACCGCACGTGTGATCTTGCGGGTCACAAACGTCTCGCCGCGCGTGGGGCCTTCATGATTAAACAGTATGCCATTGGAAGCGAACATTCCGTACGCTTCACGGTAATTGATCGTGATCCAATAGGCATAGAGTTTGGCCGCCGCATAGGGAGAGCGCGGGTAGAACGGCGTTTTCTCCGTCTGGGGCACCTCCTGGACTTTGCCGAACAGCTCGGAGGTTGACGCTTGATAAAAGCGCACCCGCTCTTCCATCTTCAGGATGCGTATGGCTTCAAGCAGCCTGAGTGTGCCAAGGGCATCGGCGTTGCCGGTATATTCCGGCGTCTCGAAGCTTACCTGGACATGGCTTTGGGCCGCAAGATTGTAGATTTCGGTAGGGCGCGTCTCCTGAATGATACGAATGAGATTGGTCGCATCGGTCAGGTCGGCGTAGTGGAGAAAGAAGCGTGCGTCCGGTTCGTGCGGATCGACGTAGATGTCGTCGATGCGTTCGGTATTGAAGGAGGAGGATCTGCGTTTCAGTCCGTGGACAGTATAGCCTTTCTCCAGCAGCAGTCTGGCAAGGTAGGCACCGTCCTGACCGGTCACACCAGTAATGAGCGCAATGCGATCTGTCATCGTGTCCCATCCAATCGTTGAGAGCTGTGGTGGCGCCGTCGACCTACGGTCCGCCCCCGCACTCCTCAAATGAAAGGCGAAAGCGCTTTGTTCGACCAGAGTGTCATTGTGGGAGGCACGCCACCAAACGGAGGTAATCCCACCGCTCAATGCCCGTCACAGCTACTTCCCGTGCGTCCCCTTCTGCTTGGCTAGCCTCGTCGGACGTAGCCGCCCGCCGCGAGCGCGGCGGCATGCTTCAGGTAATGAAAGTCGGATAGCGTTCGCGCCATCGGTTCGGCCATCTCGAACCTCCTCGGGCTCGGTCTGCGGAACATCCCGCTAACTAAGAGGTTGTAAGAACCTCGCGCTGCGGTGACGCGGCAGAGGTGCGGAAGAAGACAAGATCCTGCGCCCGGCGCAGCGCGTCGCACAGCCGCCCTATCGGAAGCTCGATGTCGTCATAGCCGAGCACCTCGTCGCGCTTGACGTCGCGCAGCAGTCGGCAGCCCTCGGCGAGCCCGATCGGCACCAGCCGCTCGGCGTGCACCGTCCGCGCGTTCTCGCAGAGGCCATAGGTCATGTAATGTCCGAGGCCATCGAGGATCTCTCCGGCACTAAGGTCCCGCTTGGCGGCGGCCACCACGTCAACGGTTGGTGCGCCCAGGGGCGCAATCGCAGCATCGCGGAAGATCGCGGCCCTCGCCACTGTGAAGGGCACCTCGAAATGACATAGATGATAAGGCCAATAGAAGCAGTAGAGCGGCCCGGGGCCCATCTTGTAGAGTGACAGATAGTGTTTCTCGACGGCATTCTCTGTGGTGCCAAGAACGAAGACGCCAGGGTTGGGCATGGCGCCGACACAATAATCAACTATCCCCGGCCCCTCGAGGAGCTGATTGAGCGGATACCAGCCGACCGCCTCCTGGATCGGGGTCCCGGGCTCGACCACAGGCCCGTACATGCCGCGCTTGGCAACCAGCATGCCTGTGGCGTTGGCGACGATGGCGTTCTCGAATGAGATCTTCGTGCCGTCCGCGAAGGAGGTGACCATCGGGGCCTTCATCCCCCACTTCTTGGCAAATCCCTCCTGGGTCGTCGGATTTCGGTAGGGATCGTGCAGGCCCTTGATGTTCCCGCAAAGCACGGGACGTATGCCCAGGCCCCTGACCCAACGGTAGAGGTTCATGATGACGCCCGGCTGATCCCCCTCCACATTGGTGAGGACCACGCCTGCCTGGTCGGCATACACTTTCAGGATTGGGCCGATCGTGCCGTCGAGTTCGGCATTCATCAGGGCGACATGCTTGCCGTGCCGGATCGCCTGCATTGTGACGTGGGCAGCGAACTCGACCGCGCCCGTCGCCTCGACGACGATGTCGATGCCTTCGGCGTCGCAAATGTGCATCGGGTCCGCCGTGATCGCGCGGCGGCCGCGGGCCACGAGATCCTCAAGCGCTTTGGTGCTGGTCGCCTCCGTCACATCGTCCGCGCCTGCAGCGGCATAGGCCTCTCGCGCCTTTTCCACGTGTCTGTTGGAAATGGCTACGAGTTCCATGCCCGGAACATATCGCAGCATCTGCATCGCGATGCCTCGGGCCATGAAACCGGCCCCCACCATACCCACGCGAATTGGACGCCCCTCAGCCTGGAGCAACTCCAACGCCCGGTCGACGATGAACATTTGCGTCTCCTCTGTAGCGCTCCCGCAAGTTCGTCGCCGAGAAAGGTCATTCGGCGTAGTCCGGCCAAGTTCGGTCCTTATCTGAGATCACCGCCGGCTCACCCACTGGCCACTTCACGGCGAAAGCAGAATCGTTCCAACGAACACCGCGTTCGGCTGCCGGTGCATAGAATTCGGAGACGAGATACGTGGCCTCGGTGTGGTCCTCAATGGTGAGAAAGGCGTTCGCGCAGCCCTTCGGTATCACCAGCATCCGTTGGTTCGCCGCGGAAAGTTCCACAGTGAGGTGCTGCTTATAGGTGGGCGACTCGGGCCGCAGGTCGATCAGCACGTCGTACAGACTGCCCCGGATGCAGCGAAGCATCTTGTCCTCGCCATGGGGAGCCAGCTGGTAGTGGAAGCCGCGCAGTGTATGCTTGTGCCTGTTGTATGAAATATTCATCTGCACGACATGATCCGGAAGTCCCTGCTCGGCAAATTCCCGCGAACACCAGCCGCGAGCGAAAAAGCCCCGCTCGTCTTCGAATTTCTGCAGTTCCACCAGGGTGGCGCCGGGAATATCGGTCTTTGTGAAAACCATCGTAGATCCATTGATCAAATGAGTGTTACGTCGGGTCGCATCTCCGACGCTCTCCTGATGGTTGCTCGCGCCGGCGATCCGCTTGTGCGATCGCGGGACGGCATTAGACTTGCGCCGGATGCAAGAGCCGCGAGCCGTGGACTTCATAGCCGATCGGCACATAGGCTAGGTGTGAAAGTGCGCGTCTTACGCTTTCCCGGCGTTCCGGCTTGACCGCGAACATAAGGAACCCGCCGCCGCCGGCGCCGCACAGCTTGCCGCCTTCCGCACCTGCGTCCCTGGCGAGGTCGTAGTGGCCATTGATCGCCGCGTTACTCACGCGGGACGCCAAACTCCGCTTCATCTCCCACCCTGCGTGAAGGACGGCACCGAAGCGTTCTATGTCGATGATGGGCTCCGAAAAGATCTCCTGAAGCATGAAGGCATCGTCCCGCATCCGCCTGAGCGTATCGAGATTGCTTGACGTGTTCGCCTTCTGCTCTGCCAGCACGGAACTGGCCGGTCGCTGATGCGATGTCCAGAACATCATCAGGTTGCTGAAGAGATGTTCGACGGCGCCATTGCGCACCCGCTGCGGCTCGACCGTTACCGCGCCGCCAGGCTGGAAGCGGAACAGGTTCATGCCCCCGAACGCGGCGGCATACTGGTCCTGCTTGCCAATCGGCTCCTTGAGGATGTGCATCTCGATGTGACATGCCTCTTCGGCGAGTTGGCCAGGGGTGACACGTTCTCCCCGGAATGCATGCAGGGCGTTGAGCAGTCCCACCGTGAACGAGCTCGACCCCCCCATGCCCGTCGAGGCCGGCATGTCTCCGACCGTCGAGATGTAAATCGGCGGTTCGATCTCCAGGAAACGCAGGCATTCGCGAGCGATGTTGTTCTTGATTTCCCCAATGGTGTTTACCTGCTCTGTCTGTGAATAGTTCAAGCGGATGGGTTCATTAAAGATCTCGCTGTGACGCTTGACGGTGACATAGATGTACTTGTCCACTGCCGCGCTGAAGACCGCGCCGCAATCGAGATTGTAGAAATCGGGCAGGTCGGTACCGCCGCCAGCAAAACTGACGCGCAAAGGAGTGCGCGTCAGGACGAGAGACGGTAGACGCTGTGCAGCGCGGTCGATGATGGTCGGAAGGTCCAGTCCTGAGCGGCGCCCCACGGCTTTGGTATCGTCTAGCTGTTCCATATTTTGCCCTCACGAAAATCAACGGAATGAAAATTAGGCAACACGCGGCTGTGCGTTTCGCCAGCGCAGCTGATCATCGAGCATCCCCGCCTTGAGCAAATGATCGAGCCAGCGCAGCCGCGTGAAGCGCTTGTCGGTAAAGTCTTCAAATCTAAGTGCGATCGAGCGGAACGCCTCATAAAGCTCCTGCGCTCCCTTTCGCGCCGTCGACTGAAACTCGAAATCCGGGAAAGTCCGTGAGAACTTGCTGAAGTCCGCCTTGTAGGTCCTTTGGTCCGCGCCCGGCTTCGGTGTCATTGTGAGCTGCGCGCCGGGGACGGCCTCAACGGCGATCTCTGCTATCTCGCGCACCTGAAGATTGAGGCTTTCAACACCCATGTTGAACGCCTCATTGTGGATGTCCTGTAGCGGCGCCTCCAGCATCAATTTGAAATAGCGCGCGACATCCTGGACATGAACCACGGGCCGCCATGGCGTGCCATCGCTATGGACTTCGACACGTCCAGTTGTGAAGGCGCTGCCCATGAAATTGTTCAGCACGGTGTCGAAGCGCATTCGCGGCGAGAGACCATAAACGGTGCCGTTGCGGCAATAGACGGGCGAGAACCGGTCGTCCGCCAGCGCGCGCAGCGCTTCTTCGGCAGCAGCCTTCGATCTTGCGTACTCTGTCTGCGGCGCCAGCGGGGCGGTTTCGTCGACGACGGCGGCTTTCGACATGCCATACATGATGCAGGAGGAGGAAAATAGGAACCGCCGGATGCCGGCCGCCTTGGCCATCGTGGCCAGACGAACTGTCCCTTGCGCATTGATCTGCCTCGTCCAATCCGCGTTGAGATTTCCGATCGGGTCGTTCGAGAGTGCCGCCAGATGGATCACCGCGTCAAAGCCCTGGAGATCCGGGGGTTCGATGGCGCGCAGATCCTTTGTGATCTCGGGCACACTGGTATTGTCGGCTCCCAGGGTGCACGCATGAAAATATCCCATGTCCAGCCCGACCACCTCATAGCCCGCCGTCTGCAACACGGGCACCATGACAGAACCGAGATATCCATTGTGTCCGGTGACGAGAACGCGTGTTGGTTCATTCATGTCTGCCCTGCTCCGCTTTCGAAAGGAGTTGACGGGTGAGGTCCAGAAGCGAGCATTGCTCGCTTACTTGCGCATATAGGCAGTCCGCGGCTTCGGCCGCTTGACGGTCACGATCGTCATCGCCGACAAAGAGTGTGCGTGTGAGGTCGAGATCAAAGTCGCGCTGTGCCTGATACAGCATGCCGGGTTTGGGCTTGCGGCAGTCGCAGCCGTCGTCCCACCCGTGTGGGCAGTGGTAGATCTCCGCGATTTTGCCGCCGACGGCTTCGGACTCGGCGCACATACGCTGGTGAAGCGCCTCGAGATCAGCGGCGGTCATCGCTCCGCGCGCTATCCCTGCCTGGTTCGAGATGATGATTACGCGGTAGCCGGCCTCGTTCAGAAGGGCCAACGCCTGCTTTGCACCCGGAACCCACTCCCACTGGTCCCATGAACACACATATTGAGCCCGTGGCGGTCTGCGGTTGAGTACGCCGTCCCTATCTACGAGCAGGGTTTTTTCGCGCCTCATAAAGCGCTCCGTCGCGGGTAGACGCTCGATCGAGCCCACGCTGTAATAGCGGTGCTCGCTCACGAAGCCGGCGAGGCGATGCTGCGTCGCGAGCGGCGTGTAGATGGCCTCCTCGAAGAGGGCGTCCTCGTCGGGCAGGAGTTCGAGGGCGAGATCGGTCAGTATGGCATAGCTGATCTCGACTCCCTGCAGCCCGGGCGTGGTGCGGAGCCGGTCGAAGACGGTCACATTGTCGTCCGCATCAAGGATCACGCTGCCGCGTGAATAGCCGTCCTTGTTGCTGTAGACCGTGATCATTCCAGGCTTGCCGGCCGCACAGAAGCGTTGCCACAGCCGCTCCATGCGCATCGGCCAGTAATTGTCACAATACAGCAGCAGGAAGCACGGATCTATGAGGTGACGGGCATTGGATACCCGGCTGCTGGTGAGGTCGTCGGGACGGGTGACGGCATATTCGATACTGAGGCCCAACCTGCTGCCGTCGCCGAAGTGGTCCATCACCACATGGGGCAAATACCCGAGTAGAAGAAGAACCCTTTCGAACCCCTCCTGCCGCAGCTGTTCGATCTGGTATTCCAAAAAAGGCCGGCCGAGCACGGGCACCATTGGTTTCGGCCGGTCGAGTGTGATCGGCCGCATGCGCGTGCCACGCCCGCCGGCCAGGATGACCGCCTGGCGCGGCCGGCTGTAGGTGCGGCCCTCGACATCTGCCTTTTGCAGGCGGGGAGAGCTCGGCAGGACAATATTCATTGACCGCGCTCCGGTCGGTCGGCGACGAGGTATCGCGTGATGGCATGACAGATCGCGGCGTGGGCGTCCTCGACGAGTTCGTAGGTGCCTTTTTCAGACCGCACCCATACTGGCTGATCGACGAGCCCTTTAAGCGTGCCGCCGTCAAAACCGACAATGCCGATGGTGGCTACCTTCCTTTCGCGAGCGAGTTCGACTGCCCGCACGAGATTAAACGAGTTCCCGCTGGCTGAAATCACTATGAGCACGTCACCCGGCTTGGCGAAGTTCTCCATCTGGCCGGCAAAGATGCGCTCGTAGCCTTCGTCATTGCCGAGCGCCGTTATCCAGGAGACGTTGTCTGTCAGGCCCATGACCCGGATTGGCCGCCTTCCCGAGCGTTTCGTGGCCTTACCGAGGTCATTGACCCAGTGGGAGGCGGTCGCTGCGCTGCCGCCGTTGCCGGCGACGAAGACTGTGCCGCCCGCATCGCGTACGGCGCGCAGCATCTGTATCGCCTCCTCCACGGCATCCGTATCGATCTGCGCCAATGCGATGCACAGCGATGCCAGATAATCCTGCGCGAATTCTTTGGGCTGCAACCAGAGGGCATCATCCGCGAACATTTGCGACATCTCACCACTCCCTGATCGATCGCGAGCTCTGTCACCTCGATTGCTGATAGGTGAGCTCCATCACAGCCTGCGAGCACTTCGAGTTCAATTGCTATTCCGACGGGAAGCTGGCGGGCGGCGCGCTCACCGGAGGTACCTAAAAGGAAACTCCCTTGTTCTCTCCGTTGCGGCCGGCACGTCGACAGGCGGCCATATCGGCGTCAACATCGTCACAGTGTCGCCCGACAACAATGCCGTAGGCAAACCCGCGGTGATAGGGCTTTGCCTCCTGCTCGACGGCGCGACGGGCTGCGCATTTCATGCGCTCTTTCGGCACCACGAAGAGAACAAGGGAGTTTCCTTTTAGGTACCTCCGGTGAGCGCGCCGCCCGCCAGCTTCCCGTCGGAATAGCAATTGAACTCGAAGTGCTCGCAGGCTGTGATGGAGCTCACCTATCAGCAATCGAGGGTGGCATGACAGAACTCGCGATAGATCCGGGACAGTTGCGCGAGCAAGTGCTTGAGATACCCGTGCACGCCCTTGACTGGGCGCAGGCAGTCAACTGCGTCTTCGACTGGGCCCTACGGCGGGAGAGCCGAACGGTTTTCCTGGGCAACGTCCACAGTGTCGTCACCGCCCGCCGCAATCGCGCCCATGCCGAAGCGATGGATAGCGCCGACCTTGTCGCGCCGGATGGAGCGCCGGTAGCCTGGGTCCTGAGGCGGCAGGGACACCCGGATCAGCCGCGCATCAGCGGACCGGACCTGATGTGGATTTGTTGCCGGAGAGCGTCAGAACTCGGCACGGAAATGTTCCTGTACGGCGGCAGCCCCGGCACCCTCAAGCGTCTTGAACATTGCATTCGAACCGAGTTTGCCGGCGTAAACATCGTGGGCTCTTACTCACCTCCGCGCCGCCCTCTGTCGGCCGAGGAGGATGAGGTAGTGGTCAGAATGATCAATCAGTCCGGTGCGAGGATCGTGTGGGTGGGGCTCGGATGTCCCAAGCAGGAAAGCTGGATGCAGGCGCATCGCGGCCGGATCAATGCGGTCATGCTGGGGGTAGGAGCAGCTTTCGATTTCCACGCCGGAGACGTCAGGCGGGCGCCGCAATGGATGCAGATGAGCGGGCTGGAATGGCTGCACCGGCTCTTCCAGGATCCCCGCCGCTTGGCGAGCAGGTATCTCGTGACGAACAGCCTGTTCATCCTGGCTTTGCTGCAGGCATCGCTCCTTCCCGGGCGCGGAGTTCGTAACGATTAGAGGGAGGGCGGAACCAGTGAACACACTCGGACCGCCGTGTTGCCGATTTGCGCCAACTCCTCCACGGGCGGCTGTTTTTGGCTCTGCTGCAGGGAGGCGGCGCTGCCCATATCTGGACGGTGTGGTTTGCATTGCCTCGACAGGCACCTGACTGGAGGCTACCATGACTCTGAGCAAACAGGCCGCCAGTCTGGCTGTCCTGCATGCCATCGACGTCCTGCAGCCGCTGATCATCTTGCCCTATGCCGGGCGCGTCCTCGGACCCATGAGTTTCGGGCAGTACGCGTATGCGCTCGCCATCGGTCAACTCGCTGCCTCCGTCGTAGCCTATGGATTTCATTGGACCGCGCAGCGCAGGGTTGCTTCCCTTCGATACGAGCCGGCGGAGATCGCGTCACTCGTTGCTCAGGTCATGGCCACCAAGGCAGTGCTGTTCGTTGCCGTATGCCTGGTTGGCCTTGTGCTGGCCGGCGACGTCCTGGCGCTCAGTAGGCCGACATTCCTGTGCGCGATGCTCTCGGCCGCCGGCAGCATTATTTTTCCGGCCTGGCTCTTCGTCGGCCTGGAACGCGCCTGGCAGGCGGCCGTCGCGGTGGTTGTTGCTCGCGTTCTGGCGCTCGTCTGCTTCGTCGCCATGGTCGCATCACCTGACCAGGTCGCGCTCGCCGTTGCCATCCAGAGCGCAGTTCCCGTCGTCAGTGGCGTCATCTGCTTACCTTTCATCCTTCCGATCGGGTTCGGCGGCTTCAGGTCCGTGACGCTTTCGACGATTGGAATGCAGCTGCGCAATGGCTGGAGGGGATGCCTCTTCTTAGCCGTGGAGACTGCCCTCTTCACCCTCCCCGTCGCCCTTGTCGGGCATTTTGAAGGTTATGTCGCAGCCGGACAATATTCTGTCGCCGAAAAATTCCTATTAGCCGCGCGGGTATTTTTCAAGTTGCTTATGGATACCTTCATACCGAGGGTCTCATACTACGCTCATGTCGACCCGGCTGCCGGGATACGACTGATAAGGATATCATTATTCACCGTAGCAGGCGGAACGGCGATGAGTATTGGAATGTTCTTTGTTGCCCCATATATAATATTGATCCTATTCGGAGATGAATTTTCAGGGGCGATACCTATCGTGCGCGCAATGGCCATTATACCATTGCTAATGAACATAAATACATTCACATCGAATATATTCATGTTTAGTTACGGCTATGAAAATGAATGGGCCGTCCTTAACGTATCCGGTCTGCTAGTATTCCTGGTGGCCACATATTTTTTGTCTTTCGTCATGGCGGAGCAAGCCATTGTTTATGCGCTGGTGGCGAAGGAAGTCGTCGTGCTGGTGGTTTCAGCCGGCTTCTTCCTCATTGGCGGAGCGGCGGCCCTTCGCACGGCGGCGGCTTGCGACGCAGGCCGGGTGCGAGGATATCCGCCGGCGTCCCAATCCGCGCCGTTGGAGCACGACGCCGATCGTTTCCGGTCGTAGGAGAGCATAGTATGTTCGCCACTGATCACTTTGTCCTTCAGCCGTCGGGGTCGCCTCATCAGCCGATCCCCCCCAAGGATCGCGACGAGCTGACCGCGAAAGACATCTTGAGATTTGTTCGAAGCAGTTGGCGCCTTTGCCTCCTCTGGATTGTCGTGAGCCTTGGTGTCGGTGGCGCATATGCGGTCCTTTCGCCTGGATATTACACCGCCTACGCGACAATCCTCCTTTCATCTCCGCCCGCTTCGCAACCGGGCGAAGCTGAGGCAGATGAGCGGGTCTATGTAGAGAGCCAGATACAGGTCATTCAGTCGGACGAGGTCGTCGGACGCGTTGTTGACCACACTGGCTTAGCGGAAGACGAAGAGTTTGTGATGGATGACAGCTTGCGCGCGCGGATCTCCAGCTATGTGCGGAGCCAACTAGCATATCTCTTCGGCACCGAATTGCCGAGGGTCGAGCCCAATATTCGGCATCAGGCGATGGTCCTTGTGAGGCGCGCGTTTTCCGTTCATCAGCTGGGTTCCTCCCGCGCCGTCGAGATCGGGGTCACCTCTTCCGATCCTCAGTTCTCGGCCCTGCTCGCGAACGCGATCGCCGGCGGTTACATCGGAAGTCAGCGCGAACGCCAGCAGGCGGCTCGCGCGGAAGAAACATCTGATCTGCACAAGCGGCTGGCGGAACTTCGGGAAAAGGCTTTTGTGACCGAATCACCGAAGAAACTCCCATCGGACCCTGAATCTGCGGAGAGGGCAAGAGTCCTTTTCCGCGAGCAGCAGAGCGCGGCCGAGGTTTATCGCTCGCTTTACAATGCCCTTCTGCAGCGGACCCACTCCGATTTTAGCGCCTCGTCGCTGATCCCGAGCGCAAGGGTCATCACCGCGGCCGAACCGCCTCGCCAACGCAGTTGGCCGCCAACGGTCCTGATGGTAGCGCTCTCCGCTATGGCCGGTGGGATTGCCGGCGTTGGTCATGCATTGATCAGGCAGGCAATGAACCACCGCCTGATGACGGTCGAGGATGTGCACAGGTCGACCGGCCTCGATCGGATTGTAGGGATCCCCAGAATTCCCCGCCGCAGGTGGAATGTCGTGTGGCCATGCGAGCAGTCTTTGCAGCCCGTCTACTCAAAGGACGCTCCCGAGCTTCACAGCTCGCTGAGCAAGATTGCCACCCGGATGCGCGGAGTTCAGGGCCGCCAAGTGAGCAAGATTGCCACCCGGATGCGCGGAGTTCAGGGCCGCCAAGGCGGATTTGTAATCGGCGTTGCTTCACCCCTCGGCAAGTCCGGAAGCTCCACGGTGGCGGTTCATCTCGCAAGGGTCATTGCGGCGACCGGGCAAAAGACACTGCTCGTTGATGCCAATTGGCAAAAGCCATCAATGGACCAGCCAATGCTGAACGCGGAGCCAGGTCGCAAGCTCGCCAGGGCGTTTGCCACCATTCCCGCGGATCAGGAAGGGCTGGAAGTTCTGGTTCTCAGGCCCACGGGGTCAATCTCCGACTTGAATGCCTCGCTCTCGATCTCCGCTGCACTCCAGCATCTGCAGCAAGAATACAGTTGTATAGTGGTTGATTTTCACAGCACCGACCGCACCGCTGATCTGGAAGCGGCCATGGGCGTCCTCAGCGAGGTCCTCCTGGTGCTAAAGGCACGCCTCACTTTCGCGGACCATCTCGAGGGAATCCTGCGCATCATCCCTAGAGAGAAACTCTCGGCAGTAATTTTGACCAGGATCAACCGTGCGCCATCCTTCGCCGTGCGCCGCCGCACTGATCGCGGGAACCCACGCGGACCAATCTGGCTCGTGAAGGCTTTCAGTCCTAACCGGTGACACAGGTCATGACCTCGCCAGCGACATTGTCACGCAGGAAGGGTTCAGAGCCGGTCGACCTCGTTTGCAGCCATTCCCCTGACGTGCTCGACTACACCCTCTTTCTCTCCGGCATTTGGCTGGCCTGCGCCCTCGCAATATCCCTGCGCCTGCTTGGCCCTTTCTTCGTAGTGATCCCGGTCGGTGTCTGTCTGGCCTATGCCGTGCTGCGGCAGACGGTGCCGCCTCGTCTGCTGGCGGTCTACACCGCCTTCTGCCTCTTCATTGCCCTGCTGTCCAGATACGGGCTGATGCCGGATTCCTGGCAGGTTCACTTCCTTCAAGAAGCAGTCATAAGGCAAATCGTCCCGATTGTAGGATTCTTCGCCGTCGCATGGGCATCCAAGGCTTATTTCCGCCGCAGGCTGATGAGCGGCAATGCTTTTTTTGGTGCACCCGTTTTCCTGTTCCTATCTCTCGTTGTCGCGCCGGCGGTGATGTTTCAGCAGGACGTGCAATATCAGGGCGCATCTCCGCAAGCCACGATACCGATTCTTTATGGTTCGCTGATCAATAACATGGTCATTGCCATGTTTTTCATTGCAGGCGGTATTTTTCTGACGAACGACTGGCGCCGATACGGCGGCATTTTGCTCTTATTGGGAATAGCCCTCGCCAGCCCCTTGGCTCAGTTCAAGGTGCTCGCGGCCACGATGATCGTCATTCTAATTGGCGTGCCCGGCCGGTTGATGGCCGCAGCTCTGGCGACCGCACTGACTTCGGCCTATGCCGTCGGGCTGAACTTTATACCTCAAACCTTTGCTCTGGACCCGAACTCCGGGATCCGACTCGAGTTCATTTCGGACGCACTCGCATCCCTTGCGGATACATACGGATTTGGCATCGGATTTGGGAAGGAATCGGTCCGATGGCGATATGAGTTTCCCGGGTTCGAGGATATTACCTTTCTTCCCGACACCAGGAATATTACGCATGCCAAAATGCTTGAGATACTCTCGACCGGAATTCACAATTCGTTCTTTCAAGCCATATTGCGGACGGGGGTCATTGGTTTCATTTTAATCGTGTCTGCCATTTTGGTGGCCTTCCCGCCAAATCGACTGCCACGCGGTGTTCGCAATCATGCGTCCACAGTCTTCATCACGATTTTCCTCGCCATGTTCGTCAATCCAGTCCTGGAGAGCCCTGTACAGATTGTGGGAGTTGGTTTCTCATACGGCTATTTGATTGCACTTCGCGCCAGCGTTCCGGCCTTGGCTGTCGAACCCCCTCCAGTTGAACCGGGTCGAACGCAGCATTGCGCTTGTTCATACATCTGACGGAACATGGATGCGGCCCACCCGACATCGGCGGGCTATCGGTCTCGGTAGAAGGGGATCGCTTTGTACCGATTTTGGCGCGGCAGGAGCAGGAGAGCCGTCCGCTGATGTGCCCGCTCTTGCGGCGGCGCCGTGCCGCTTCCATGAGGAGTGCCTCGAAAGAGCCAGCGAGCCAGCCATTTTGCCTCGGCCTCGGCTATGGCTCCTCTGGTACCATAGAGCCATCCACTGCGCAGGTTCGCCCGCGCCGGAGAAACCCGTGCTAAGTCGCCCGTAGAGATACGGGGGCAACCCGTTGGGGGAACCCATGAAGCTGTTGAGATCCTTGTTGTCGGCGCTGTCGATGACCATGGCTTCGACCCGCCTCGCTTCGTTCGCTGGCGCCATCGCTCTGATTCCGACAGCGGCACTTGCCGACTACACGCTACAGCCCGGAGACACGCTGGAAGTATCGGTCCCTGGTATTCCGGATTTCAGGCAGCGATTGCTGATCGGAGTGGACGGCGAAGTGAACTTGGCGCTGGTTGGAGCGGTTCAAGTCAGCGGCCTTTCCATTCAACAAGCGCAGGAAATAATCGCTGGCAGTCTCGCCAGCAAGCAGTATCAGCGGGGGACCGCGGACGGCCGTGAAGTAACGCACCTGATCCAGACCGACCAGGTCTTCGTTTCGCTTGCCGAATACCGGCCCATCTATGTTAATGGTGATGTGGCCAAGCCGGGAGAGTACATCTTCCGGCCGGGTATGACCGTCCGACAGGCCGTGGCGGTTGCGGGGGGCTACAGCGCTGCCCAGGTTCGCATCGCCAATCCGCTCATGGAAGCGGCCGATTTCCGTTCCGAGTACAAAGCCCTATGGGCGCAATTCGCAACGGAACAGGCTCGCATTTGGCGCCTTCGCACAGAACTCGGCGAAGAAGTCGAACATGTCAAAAACGTGCCGGTGCCTGAGGCGCTCGCCGAACGATTGAAGCAAACGGCAACAGCGCATATCGAAGCTCGTTTGTCAGACAGTGAAAATGACAAGGAGCTTCTGCGACGTGCTGTCGAGGAGACTAACCTGCAACTGGGCCTCCTGTCTGAAAAGAAGAAGAAGGACGAAGAGGGAAGCCAGGCCGACGCCGACGATTACGAGAGCGTCAGGACGCTGTTTCAGAAGGGCCTGGCGCCGACCACGCGCCTATCTGAAGCCCGTCGAGCGGTGCTTATGTCATCAACCCAACTGCTCGATACGATCGTCCAGGCATCGAACATCGAGCGCCAGCGCGGCGAGTATGTCAGACAGCTGAACAAGATCGACAGTGAACGACAAATCGCGGCCTTGGGAGAGCTACAGGGGGCCTATATGAATCTGGCCCAGATCTCGGCGCGTCTTGAGGGTACCGCGCAGAAGCTGGCGCTTACAGGTCAAGCGCAATCCACCCTGCTGACAGCCGCGGGTCGGCCCGAGATAACAGTCCATAGAAAGCGAGAGCAGGGCGCCGAGACGCTCCCCGGCAGCGAAGATCTCGGGCTTGCGCCCGGCGACGTTGTGGAGGTCGTTCTGCCAAAGGTCGACTTTTCCGGAGCCGTCGCGTCGTCGCCACGGGCGTCCGGGATGCCGAATTGAGATTCGGACGGGGCGGACTGCGATGCGCGTCTTAATGGTTCATAATTTCTACCAGATAAGGGCCGGAGAGGACAGCGTGGTTCGGGAGGAGCTCGCGTGCCTCAAGCAGAATGGGGTCGAGGTCGAGCTGTTCTCCGCCACGAATGACGATATCGTGCGGGTCGCGCGGAAGATTTCTACCGCCCTGGGGGTTGTCTACAACTCTCATTCACGGCGGGCACTGTCCCGAAAATTGGCGGAATTTTTACCGGATGTCGTCCATATCCACAATTTCTTTCCTCTCCTGAGCCCCTCCATCCTGGATGCGTGCCGCGAGGCCGGCGTGCCATCAGTAATGACCTTGCACAATTTCAGGATCCTCTGTCCCAGTGCCTTGCTTTATCCCGATGAGAGGCTTCGGGAGCGAAGTCTCCGCCACGCCTGCTGGTGGACTGTTCCGAAGAAGGTCTACAGGAATTCCCTGGCGGGCACGCTCGCCCTTGCCGCAATGGTCGAGTTTCACAAGAGAGCCGGCACCTGGTCCCGCAAGGTCGAGCGCTTCATTGCCCTCACCGACTGGGCCAGGCGCAAGCTTGTGGAAGGCGGCCTGCCGGCCGAACGCATCGTCGTCAAGCCCAACGCTGTTGCCAGGCCGCCGATCTTCGGTGACCTTCGTCGCAATGGAGGGCTGTTCGTCGGACGACTGGATGAGCACCACAAGGGAGTGGCCACGCTGCTCGAGGCGTGGAAGGAGATCGACTATCCGCTGCGGATCATCGGAGACGGGCCGTTGGCTCCGCTTGTCGAGCAATCTGCGTGCGAGCGCGTGGAATATCTCGGGCGTCAGTCGCGCGAGACGGTGCTGAAGGAGATGCATGCTGCAGCATTCCTGCTCTTTCCGTCGAAAGGGTATGAATTGTTTCCCATGACAGTCATCGAGGCCTTCGCATGCCGGCTGCCGGTCATCTGCTCGGATCTGCCGTGGATCAAAGGGGTCGTGGAGCCAGACGTCACCGGCCTTGTCGTTCCTGTCGGCAATGCCGGCGCGTTGGCCGATCAGGTGCGCTGGGCGCTTTCAAACCGATCTGCCTTGGAGGAAGTGGCAGGCCGGGCCTATGCCGCCTATCAGGAGCAGTACACGCCCGAAGCAAACTTCAATCGGCTGATGGCCATCTATGAACCCCTGGTCAGGCGCCCGATCCGGGCCTTCGCGGCGGTGTCGTGAGGTGGGCCGGAACATGCGCCGGCAGGAACCGACCAGGGCTGCCGATATGGCAGACCAACCTTCACGCGTCAACGAGCGCAGTGCGGGCCGGGTACTCCCCATTTTTCGTTTATCGATTGCCCCGAGGATCGATCCTGCCGCCTCGCATACTTCGGAGAGGTCCTCTTTTGCTTCCATTGCTGAAACACGGTGCCACTGGGGGCCGCGGCCGCCCGCAGGCACTTATTGTGACGGTTTGATCGAATGCGCATTGTCTTGACCCGGCGCGAACCCTTGGATTCACCTGATGGTGTGAGCATCTTCATTGTGGCACTTGCCCAAGCGCTGCTCGAACTGGGGCACCAGGTGCAGATCGTGGTCGGCACCTTCGAAAGCCCCGCAAAATTTCAGCGACTTCTTTCGCCTCGCCTCGAGTTGCCGATAATCGGATTGAGCCGCACGCCTTTGACCGGACCGGCCTCAGTCGCGGCATGGCTGCGGGCGATCGGTATCATCAATCGGTTCCGGCCGGACCTTGTCATCCACAGCGAGACGGTGCCGCTACCGTTGCGTGGCACGATCGTCCAGATCGTTCACGATCTCGAGAGGCGGAAAGGGGCGCTTGCGGCAGCATGGCGAGCCATTCGACGCGCGAGCATGCGGCGCTGCCACTACGTCGTCGCCTCCACGACCGAGCTTCAGGAGGAACTAATGCGAGATCTTGGGCTGCCAAGGGACCAAATCCTGAAAATTCCCAAATGCATCGATCGTCAGTCATATGCGTCTCGTGGGCTGGCAGAGCGCGAGCGGGCAATCCTCCATGCCGGCACCTCGCCGTACAAGGTGCCTGAGGCGACGATTCGGGCATTCGGCGCCCTCAACGACCCTTCCGTACGGCTCTACGTGACGGGTGACATCACAAGACCGGTGCGGGAGGCTGTCGATGCGCTTCCTGAACCGATAAGGCGGCACGTAGTCCTTCTCGGCATGGCAGAGGGAGCACGCGTTCGCGAGCTACACAGCCGCGTTCGCGTCGCCGCTTTCCCCACGCGCTATACGGTTCCTGTCGCCTCAGCAACGGTGATGGAGGCGATCGCCAGCGGCACACCCATCGTCGGGACTTCAAGGCTCAGCCGGGATCTCCTCGCGGATGGCGTGAATGGGGCAGTGGTCGAGCCACAGCCCGAGGCGATGGCCGCAACGCTAAAGGCGGTGCTGGACAATGATGACCTTTGGTCGCGTTTGTCGGCGGGTGCCCGCGAGAGGGTTAGACAGTTCGATGCTCACAGTGTTGCAAAGCAATATCTGGAGCTCGCGAACCCCTCCGGATTGCGGTCCAACATCGGAATCTCGGTGAAGGGGGAGGAAGACAAAGGGACTGACGAACCGCGGCTCGCGCGTCAGCGGCTTGTCGGGCTCCTTACATCCCATTACCTGAAAGCTTCTTACGGTTGGGGAATGCGATGATCATCGGCTACTGTCGTATCAACACCTTCGAACCCACAGCAAGGCTTGAGGCGCAAAAGCTTTATCTTGCCCGCTTGGGAGCCGAGAACTTCTTCTGCGAGAAGACCAGCATATTCGGTTCGACGCCGGAGCTGGAGAGGGCGATCGCATGTGCCGGGAAAGGAGACGTGATTGCGATCACGAAGCCGTACCGTGTTGCGCGCACAACCCGCGAAGTGCTGGCGCTCATCGAAAGGCTTGGCACCAAGGATGTCGGTCTTCGCATCGTCGACACACCTATCGATACGAGCACGACGACGGGACGCATGATTCTTGCATCAGCGCCTCTCTGGACGCTTGGGATGTCCCCGTCGCGGTCAATGCTGTCAGACCTGCTTCACTTTTGGCGTCGTCGTCGGTAGGGCCTCGTCGGATTCGACGCACTAGCGCACTCCTCTGCTCACTGCCAGTTGAAGGCAAGCCGCAATGGCGGTCTGGGATCAAATGCCGTGCGCTCGATGGACCAACCGGCATGCACGGCCGCCCTTTGCCAGATGATGTTGCGGGGATTGGCGAGCGCGTAGACGCAGCAGTCCCTAACACTGTGCTTTTCAGCGCCTTCTGATATTCGGGTATGGAAGGACAGGCCGTTGGATGTCGGGGCGTCCCTGCCGTCCCGTGGCTCATTGTAGGTGTCCCGGCTTCGGCAGCGGTTGAACGAGCAACCGCCACTGCCGACCTTACCCTGCGGAACGGCCGAGAAGGCGCCGTTGCCCTGTTGAACGGCATCGACGTCATCGACCCGGCAATTGAAGCTTCCCTCCAGCATGACGCCAGCGCCCGTGGGGCTGTTGTTGTAGACGACGAGTCCACGTCGAATTGTACAGCGATCCGAGTGAAAGGCGGAAATATTGTCCTCGGTCCAGGAGGTGGGCCCGTTCTCGGCCGAGAATTCTTCCAGGCTCGTATCCGGAGAGCGGTTGAACTGCACATTCTGTCCACGGGGGAACGGCCCGCGCGCGTCGTGGAGTTCGAGGAACCTCATCTGGATGCCTGGACAGTCGACAACGTAGATATTGGAGGAGCCGCGGGACGCCTTGACACGGATGATGATCGCATCGAGGCAGCTTTCCAGCTCTATGTTGTTGCGGTTCTGGCTTGGTCCGGTCCCCGAGGGGGGAGCCCCGACATGATCGATCTCGAGATCCTGCAAGCGTATTCCGGCGGCTCCCCGGGCGTATATCCCGCTGCCCATGGCATGACGAATGCGGCAGCTGCGGACGATGACGCCCTGATGGAGTGCCGTGATCCCGTTGCCCTGGGGCGCATGAATGTCAAGATTTTCAATGATCTGCCCATCCGCGCGCGTGAGCACGGGTCCACTTGGACGCAGAAAGGAGACGGCACCCCCGAACCATTTACCGCCCGATCTCCCTTGGGCCAGATGCACCGCTGCACCGACTACACCCGAGGCAGGCAGCGCCAGCAGCCCGGCAAGGAGACGGCGCCGGTCAAGGCGCGGGGGTTCAAGAGACTGCCGGCCGCCCGACATGGAATCTATCAGCCCGCCCAGTTCGGGTGCTAAACGTCGACTCGGCTTGTGCGGAGACGTCGAGGTGGCCAACGAGATGCAGATAAACCCAACCTCTCGGCACGGCGGCTTCTTCGGCTAGGTTGTCGTCAGGCATCCCCATTTCCCCCTGTGCGCCAGCGGCGCAGGTTCCCGAAGAATGCACTTCGGCGGCAGGCTTTATGCCCGCACAGGACTCCGCACACCATCTCTCCATTCCGCCCGCCGCGAAAGCCCTTCATAAGGCGTAATTCCGATGGGCAAAGTGCCATCTGCCGGATTTCCTGCCATTCTCCGAAGCTGGTAATAGGCGGAGCGCGAGGCGATGTCGGTTGAAGCGGACGTCTTTGACTATGTGATCGTCGGAGCCGGGGCGGGAGGCTGCGTCTCGGCCAATCGTCTCGCGGCTGACGGGACCAATACGGTCTGCCTGCTCGAGGCGGGGCCGGCCGACAGCAGCATCCTTCTGCACATTCCGGCGGGACTCTACAAGACATCCTCGAATCCGAAATATGCCTGGCAGTTCGAAACGGAGCCTAGTCCGGGGACGGCCAACCGTTCTATTCCGATGTCGCAGGGCAAGACACTAGGCGGTTCGACCGCAATCAACGGCATGAACTACAACCGCGGCGCGGCTGCGGACTTCGACGAGTGGGCCCTCCAGGGCAATCGAGGCTGGGGCTACGCCGACGTGCTGCCCTATTTCAAGAGAACCGAGCGGAGGCTTGGGGCATGCGATCCCTTCTACCGCGGGACGGACGGACTGCTTCCAATTACAGACTGCGATTGGCGACATCCACTATGTGATGCATTCATCGAGGCGGCGCTCAATGCCGGTATCCCGCGTAATCCCGACTACAATGCAGCAAGCCAGGCCGGCGTGGGCTACTATCAGCGCTATATCGACAAGGGATGGCGCGTGAGCGCAGCGCGGGCTTTCCTACGGCCGATCGCTAGAAAGAAGAACTTGGACGTCCGCACGAACGCGCAGGCCACTGCCGTCCTGTTCGAGGGAAAGCGTGCCATCGGCGTTCGATATGCACGAGGAGGGCCGGGTCATCCCACGAGCTGTGTGAAGGCCCGTCGGGAGGTAATCCTCTCCGCTGGCGCGGCGAACTCACCAAAGCTGCTGCAGCTGTCAGGCGTCGGTGCTGCGAGTATGCTATCCGGCCTTGGAATTCCGGTCGTGCACGAATTGCCCGGTGTCGGCGCAAATGTTCAGGACCATTACATCGTCCACCTGATCGTCCAGGTGGAGGGCATCGAAACGGTCAGCGGAAACGGCGTCGCCCTCCTGCGCGAGGCAGCGAAATGGATGCTGGGCCGCCCGAACTTTCTCGCCGTCAGCCCGTCGCTCGTCTACGGGTTCGCCAACTCGCGGGATCTTCACTCCACCCCGGATATCCAGCTTGACCTTGCCTTGGGCAATTATACCGATCACGGCGCGCGGCGGTTTCCGGTCATCAAGCTTGGCTACTATCAGTTGCGGCCGAAGAGCATCGGACATGTTCGGGCGGTCTCGGCAGATCCGTTTCAAGCTCCGCTCATCCAGCCCAACTATCTCGCCGATGATCAGGACCGACAGGTCGTTATCAACGGCATGAGGACTGTGCAGCAGCTGTTTCGGGCCCCCGAGCTAAGGCGCTACAACTGCACGGAAGAGCTTCCCGGCCCGAAAATAACGGACGACGCCGACCGGCTCCAGTTTGCCCGCGAAATCGGGCTGACCGCCTATCATTTGTGCGGATCGTGCCGGATGGGCCCATCCGACAGTGCTGCATCTGTCGTGGATGACCAGTTGCGGGTCCACGGCCTCAAGGGCCTGCGGGTCGTTGATGCTTCCATCATGCCCTCCGTTCCCTCGGCCAACACTTCGGCCACTGTCTTTATGATCGCGGAAAAGGCAGCAGACATGATCCTGGGTCGGCAACCCCTCCCGGCACTGGAGCACTATGCGCCGGGCCAACCTGCGGCGGCCGAATAGTTGAAAGTCGGCCGACAACTGCCGGGAGAATTCCTTGAAGAGACGTACACTGGTTGCCTCTGAATTCAATGCGAAGGACCGGGCTCACTTTGCGTTGGCGTATGAGTTTTGCCGCATCGTTGCCGAATGCGAGGATGCCGATCTGATCGCCCCCGGCATCGACAACTACCTGACGAGACGCTTTCACGCCATCTTGCCAAAGCACGATCCTCACAACGTCCAGCGTGACTTCAATAGACTGACGAGCGCGATTCGCAAAGGGCTAGGCTTGAGGAACGCACCAACCATGGAGCATGTTCGGCTCACCCAAGACTATGACCTTTTCTTCTTCGTCGCCTGGAGCCCGCAAAGTCTTGTTGAATTGTCTCGGATCCACGACTGGCGCGGCCGCTGCAAGGTTGCTGTCGCGTATCTGTTCGAACTCTGGTCGAGCACGCTCGAACAGGACCGCCAATATCTGAAGCTCCTGGACCAGTTCGACCACGTGTTCCTGTTGCACAGCGCGTGCCTACCGCGCCTGCCTCAATACACCCGCACGCCCTGTTCCTTTCTTGCCACCGGTGTCGACGGCCTTATTTCAACGCCCTATCTGTCGCCGGTAAAACGCGTGGTCGACGTATACTCGTACGGCAACCGAGCCGCGAAAATACACCGGCAGCTTCTGAACCTGGCCCAAGACCGGGACTTCTTCTATCTCTACGACACGCTCGCAAGCACAGATTCCCGGGTCAGGGACTGGCATGAACATCGGTTGCTGCTCGCCAATATCATCAGGCGCACGCGCTACTTCATGGCTTTCAGTCCAGCGGCACTTGCAAACTCCAAGTCCGTCACGGTTGCCGGCGAGCAGGTGCTGCCTGCCCGTCTCTTCGAAGGGGCCGCGGGCGGCGCCGTCATGCTTGGCACCGCGCCGCAATGCGCCGAATTCGGCGAGCACTTTGACTGGCAAGACGCGGTGATCGAGGTATCACCAGACTCGAGCAGTGTCGCAGATGTAATTGGCGAACTCGACGCAAACCCCCGCCGCACGGAATTGTTGCGCAGAACAAACGCGGTCCGCTGCCTAGAGATGCACGATTGGGTTTACCGTTGGGAGCACATCCTTGTCACGATCGGAATGGAGCCGTTCCCGCGACTCCATATTCGCAAGTCCCTGCTGCGACAGATCGCCGCCGATGCGATGGCGCTCGCCTAGACGATCAGGCCCGAAAGCGGGAACCGCTTTCGGGTTCGGTGCTCAAACGGTGCTCAAACAATGAGAAAGAGCGGCAGTTCCGAACCAGTTGCTTCCGTCGGAGCGTCCGCCGCTCCAGTGCTGCGCGCGAGAGCATTTCATTTCGAGTTACTCCGAAGAGCTAACAGGCGCCGGAAGCGGGCAAGGAGAAGGTCGTGTGTCCGCCGGCTCTGCGCTTTGGGGTTAGAGCTTATGCCGAATTGGATTCGCACAGTGTGGCTGCCATTCTCTCAACTCCAAGAACGGAGTGCTACCGCAACCACGGCAATCGAACTTCGAAGGGGCAACGACCGCAGGCGCATTTCGGCGGTTTTCAGCCGAGGAGGGGGCGGTCGTCACGACATGGTGGATGGATGCGGCTTTGAACGCAGGTGAACGTCATGGCACTTCTTCATGAAGACCCCCGTGCGGGCGTCACGTCAAACGCACCGCGGTGGAACGTCAAGGGCAATGTTCTTCTGCAGTCGTTTCCGCTTCTCGAGGCAATGTCCGTCGTGCTGCTCAGCATCGTCTCGGGAATGGTATATGATCTTGTGAGTTTCGGACATCTCGGCGAGTACGGCCGGAACTTTGGGCTCGGTGTTGTTGTAGCCGCCCTTTTTTCGACTTCCGCATATGCGCGCGGGCTATATCTGAGTTCCGAGCTGCGGCCGCTGGCCTCTCAGATCAAGGAGGTCGTGCTGATCTGGACGGCGGTCTTTCTTTGCCTGTCGGTTGTGGCGCTTGCACTCAAGGTGGGAGACATGTTTTCGCGCCAAGCCGTCATGCTGTTCTTCGTGACGGGAGTTGGCGGCATCATCTTCGTGCGCTTGGGCGCCGGACGACTGGTTGCCTCCTTGACCAGGTCGACCATGCTTGCCAAACCGCAAGTAGTGATCGTAACGCAATCGGACGTGCGCGTGCCAAGTGGCGTAGTCCAGGCAATCGAGGCTTCCGGATGCGACGTCTGCCAAACGATTACATTGCCGGCAGCATCCAGCGAGGGCTCGCTCCTTGGGTGTATGGATGAGCTCATTGAACATGTGCGTCGGCGTTCTGTCGACGAGATAGTCCTTGCTGTCAGTTGGGCTGACATATCCCTGATTGAGAAAATCACGGCTCACCTTTGCGTGGTTCCGGTACCCGTAAGGCTCCTTCCGGACCACGTCGTTAGCGCGCTCTTGAAGCGACCTGTCGTCAACCTGGGGGGGACGAGGGCGATAGAACTGCAACGCGCGCCCCTAACGGCGCCTCAGCTGCTTACGAAGCGGCTCTTCGACGTTGTGCTGACCACTGCCGCCCTTCCACTTCTTCTGCCCCCTCTGGCCGTTGTAGCGTCGCTGATTGCGCTCGAATCCAGGGGGCCGGTGCTCTTCTGTCAGCGTCGGGCCGGGTTCAATGGCCGCACGTTCAAGATCTATAAGTTCCGAACGATGACGATCCTGGAGGACGGGCCTGTTGTCCCTCAAGCCTGCAGGGGCGATCCCCGCGTCACCCGCGTTGGGCGCATACTGAGAAGGTTCAGTATCGATGAGATTCCGCAGCTGTGGAACGTGCTGAAGGGCGATATGTCGTTGATAGGCCCACGGCCGCACGCGCTGGCGCATGACAGCGAATACAGCCAGATCATCTCTCTCTATCCGGCTCGGCACAAGGTGAAGCCGGGGATCACCGGCTGGGCACAAATAAATGGCTGCCGCGGCGCGACGCCGCATGTCTACATGATGATCAAGCGTGTCGAACACGATATGTGGTACGTCAACAACTGGTCGGTCTGGCTCGACGTAAAGATCCTGCTTCTGACCATCCCCCGCATCTGGACGGGGCGAGACGCCTTCTAATCCAACTTTGCCGATTCGAGGCCGCTGGAGGCGATTTTGTGTGGCAAGTGATTGATTTGCAAGGAGTGGCGGCTGGCAGACGACCCCATCAATTAACTGCCAAGCGACACCTCACTCGGAAAGAGCGAACCTCTTCTTCGACGCTATCAGTTGAATACCACTTTGGGTGAGGCTCAACACCATGAGATGTGCGGCTCTACTACCAAAGGCGCAGATCAGTGCGAAACACAGCGACCGCTCAATTGCATAACCTGCGACTTCAAGCAAAACTGCCCGCACGGCAACGGCGTTGGCAAGGTACCGCTATGGGAGCCGAGAGGAAAGCTATGACTCGAGCGATTGACGAGATCGTGTTGGTCGTGAGTTCCACTCGAATCGAATGATCTCCGCGCCCAGACAAACGAGGATGACGGCTTCTGTGAGTCCGCAACAAACCCGAACCACTGACCGAACTGCGGGGCCTCCCCCTGTCGAGTATACGGCGAGGTTAGTTCCCCAAGGGCGGCTTGCATGCATCAAAGGGCAAAATATTCTGCTCAGTTCCACGCAGGGGGTAGTTTTTGCGCTCAATGACACTGCGGCTGATATCTGGCGCTCGCTTGAAGAAGGCGTGCCGGCCGAGGCTATCTTGGGCGAGATGGCAGCCCGTGGCGTTGATAGGCAAGAGGCCTATGGCTATGTCGAGGCTGCCCTTCAAGACTGGGAACGGCTCGGCCTAATCCAGCCTGCTCCACCGCCGTGCCCAACCGCAGCTCATCAATATATCTGCCAGGTCGTTGCTGTTCCAGGCGTGTGTGTGCGCATACTGTATCCGGCGGCCGTCGCCTTTCCGGCCGCGACCGTATTTCAGCATCTCGAAGTTCGAAACAGGGCCGTCGACGTTCTATTCCATCTGGTTGAGCGTAGGGAGCGGATCCACCTGTTCCGGGATGGCCACTGGACTGATTCCTGTGGTCGAGACGAGATACCCATTATGGTCAAAGGGCAACTGCTGGCCGAAGTGCTTGGGCACAGTGAATATGAACTCGCCCTCCATGCGGCGGCGCTTTTCAAGAACGGCCGCACCCTCCTCCTTTGTGGTAACCCCGGCTCGGGCAAGACGACGCTGACCTTGGCGCTGGTCCACGCGGGGTTTGGCTTCGCGGCAGACGATGTGACACTTCTCGACTCGGCCGGACACGGTATCGGCCTTGCTTTTGCGCCTGCAGTCAAATCGGGATCATGGTCCATTCTCGGACAACATTTCCCCGAACTCGGCAGGTCTCCGGTTTACCGGCGCCCCGATCGCAGACGCGTGCGCTTTCTTGTGCCTAAGGATCATGTCCCTCCCGTTCCGCGGCCCGTGGGCTGGGTGGTCTTGCTCTGTCGGACGCAGGATGCCAAACCTTCCCTGCGGGTGATTGACCCGACCGACATCCTGGGTGGCTTGCTGAACGGCGCCTTTGCGCGGAATAAAGAGCTAAGCAGCACCGCGTTCGACGTTCTTTGCCAAGTCATCCGATCGGCACAGGGCTTTTGCCTGACCTATGCCACACTGGATGACGCGTTGGAACTGCTGAAGGAGGCGTGCCGATGAAGCCCACCAGGAATGCGCTCGAGGCCCTGATCGCGGGACTTAGCGGCCGCCCGGTGGTAACGGCCGACTGGCAGGCGGTAATTGCACTCGCCAACCACACTCTGCTTACGCCCGTCTTGTTCGCCACTCTTGCGCACTCGGGCCAGCTTGACCGGCTCCCCGAAGACGTGGGCCAGTATCTTCAGTTCATTTACCGCTGCAACCGGGAACGCAATTTGCGCTTGCGCAGGCAGCTGAATGAAGCCGTTGCTGCCCTCAATCAGGGGGGCGTCGTTCCGGTCCTGCTCAAAGGGGCCGTTCCCTTGTTCCTTTCGTCGAGCGGCAGGGTTCCCGACAGGATCATGAGCGATCTCGACTTGGCTGTGGAAACGGCCAAAGAAGGGGCTGCCCGGGCTTGCCTTGCCAAGCTTGGCTATGCCGAAGTGACGGTCGCTGGTGGCATGGCGCGCCCGCAAGACGTCGGTCTCCTGGAGCTCCGGCCCTATCGGGAGATTGACCGCGAGTCCCCCAGACTTGCCCGCCGTCACGGCCTTAGGGCGAAAATCCCCGCCCCACAGTCGCGGGCCCTCCACTGGATCATGCATGATCTCATCAAGGAGGCGGACTACTGGCGCGGAAGGACCGACTTTCGCCACCTTTATGATCTGGCACGGCTGGCGGAACAGCATAAGCTGGATTGGGCGGTGCTTCGAACATCCTTGCCCGACCAGAGCGCGCGGAACGCGTTCGATACTCAACTCCTGGCATTGAGTCACTTCTTTGGCGTCAGAGCACCGGCGCAATATGTGCGGCGCCCATTGGTTCGCTTTCAACACTGGCGGCGTGTCTTCCCCTTGTATCATCCCGTCCTCGGCGTTCCATTGCGCCTGGTCGGCAATTCGCTGTGGGGTATGTGGCGACTTCTACATGGCGATGGCTTGGGCCGACGGAGTCCGCTCGACTTTGGACGCCGCGCCACTAGCATCCTCCTTGACGGCGATCTCGGGTCAAAAGTGTAGTAATACTTAATTTCCTGAATTGTATCTTGACGGCGCGTTGTCTTCACGAGTCGCATATGATAAATTGTGTGGTTAAAGTTGTCGCGCTGGCTGGAGTACGTTTGATGAAGAGCGAGAAATATTCCAAAGGAAAGACAGATAAACTTGTCCCGGAAGAACAGGCACGTCGTGAATTTCTAAAGAATGCCGGGCGTTTTGCTGTTGTAACACCTCCATCCATTGCTCTGTTGCTTGGCACGAGCCTGAACTCGCAAGCTATTGCCGCATCGCATGGCGCACGTCCCGGACATGGATGGGGCGGCAAGAAACGCACTCCTGGCCGCAAGCGTTAGAATGGTTCCTCTGGTCGTTCTGGCCGATCATAGATGACGTGTAGTCCGGAACGCCTAAGCCGGTTGGAGGCGGCCGTGGAAACGGAAGCGCGCCTCGCCCGATCTTTGCCCCAGCGGTCATCCATCCTGCCATATTGCCGCGTCTCTGCGGTCTACCCTGATCCCGTCTAAGGGAAGGGGTCAGTTTTCGCGCATGCCGAGACGGAACGCGTCCGTCAGAGGTTGCGTCAAGTAGGACAGCACGGTCGTCTCGCCGGTCGCAACGATCACCTCCGCCGGCATGCCGGGCCTAAGTTTCTCGCGGACCTGTTCGGGGAACTGAGAGACCTGCACGGAAACTTTCAACTCGTAGTAGGGCTCACGCGTCACTTCGTCATGGAGCGCGTCAGCGGCAACGGTCTGCACCTCGCCGATCGCGACCGGCGTCGAGCGAGCCTTGAACGAAGGCAGTCGGATCTCGGCAGGAAGGCCCTCGGCAACATTGTTGATGTCGACCGGCGACATCTTCGCCGAGACGATCAGAGTGTCGTCGTCAGGGACGATCTCCATCAAGGTTTCGCCGGGGCGAACCACGGCTCCTATCGTGTGTACCTTAAAGCCGACAACGCGCCCGGACCGCGGTGCGCGTATTTCGGTGCGGTTGAGCACGTCATCTGCAACGTGCAGCTTTTCGCCGGCGTCGGTGAGCTTGGCACTGGTCTCGGCAAACTGTGCCGAGACCTCTTCAATGGCCTCGCGCCCGACTTGCTCGATCTGGAGTCGCGCCTCGCCGATAGTGTGGCGCTCGCCCGCTATTTCGGCAAGGAAGGCACCAAGCTGACCTTGGAGATCGGCCTGCTGCCGTTTGAGCGCGGTAAGCCGCGTGCCCAGAATGATGCCCTTATGGGCTAAGGGCGCCAGCATATCGTGCTCTTCTGTGATACTCTCGATCTGCAAACGGACAGCCTCGCTTTGGGATTGCATGGCCTCGATCTTCCGTTCGGACTGGGCGATGCGCTCCTGCAAAATGGGAACCTCGTTCGTACGGGCCAAGCGGCGCTTGTTGAACAGTCGCAACTGGTCTTCCATCGCGCGCTGGGCGAGGGGGGCGCTCCCTAGCGTGAGTTCACGCGGGAAAGTGACCATTTCGGCTCCGTCCAGTTCCGCCTGCAGCCGTGCCTTCTCGGCAAGCAGCGAGAAGACAGCGGACCTCGCGATTTCGCCCTGCGCCTGCGCCTCGGTGAGATCAAGGCGCACGAGCACCTGACCCTCGGTCACATGTGCGTTGGGCGAGACGAGAATGTCGCGCACGATACCGCCCGCAAGGTGCTGAACCGCCTTGCGGTCGGTTTCGACCACAACTGTACCCGAAGCGATCACCGCGCTGTCGAGGCTGGCCAGAGAGGCCCACCCGCCGAGGATGCCGAAGGTCAGCACGACGATGCCAAAGCCCATCCGCGCGGGCTTGCGCCAGTCGCCGGAGAGGTTTGCGTGCGCCGGCTTGTGGTCTGAGCCGGCAAAATCTAACGGCGCGAAAATCTGCGGGAAGCTAGCTCGAGTCACCCGTCCTGCACGCAAGAGCGCGGAAAGTGTCGGCCCCACCGCGCTTGTACAAGCGGGGGCAGGGGTCGAGCGGGCCGTCCGCATCGGGAGCCCGCGAACCCGTGCTATGATTGCCGTCCTTTTCGAGGTGTCAGGCATCATCATTGGTTTCGACTCGTTATGCATCGACGCGTGTCCGGCGGAGGAGAGAGTGCGCTGGATCTGACGCCGGCGGTCCGGCGCGCCCTCCATCCCAGACGGGCCGCCGCGGTGCCGGCGCTACGTTCGGGCCGACGAGCGACGGCAGCAACTGGTCACGACTGCCCATCTGCGCTATTCGTCCTTCCTGCATGACGATCATTCGATCCACCGCCGACAGGAGGTTCGGCCTGTGGGTCACGATCACAACGGTCTTTCCGTCTCTCCGCAACCCTTCGATTGCCCGGATCAGTGCGCGATTGCCATCGCTGTCCAAATTGGCATCAGGCTCATCGAGCACGACGAAGCTCGGCTCGCCAAACAGGGCGCGCGCGAGACCGACCCGCTGCCGCTGCCCACCCGACAGTCCGACTCCATCCTCCCCGATGTCGGTCATATACCCTTTGGGGAGGCGCTGGATCATCTCGTGCGCAGAGGCGAGTGTTGCCGCCTCGGTCACCTGCGCATCGACCGAGTCAGCTCGGAAGCGCGCAATGTTGTCGCGCACGGAACCGGAGAACAGCTCAATATCCTGGGGCAGGTAGCCGAGCGCGGTGCCGAGTTGGTCCGGATCGTAATGGCGCAAATCGTTGCCATCGAGTCGCACGCATCCTTGCGCCGGCGGCGACGCACCCACAAGCGCACGCGCGAGCGAGGATTTGCCTGAGCCCGATAAACCAACGAGGGCGACAACCTCTCCCGCTTTCAGCGTGAACGTCGCGCCCATGACGACCGGCGTGTTCGTACCGGGGGCGAGGACGAAAAGGTTCTCGACGGAAACCGTACCCCTGACGTCAGGCAGACGCACGCGTCCGGCAATGGGCGGGTTCTCCTCGAATATGCGTTCCAGGCGCGCATGGGCGCTGCGCGCGGACACGATACTTTTCCATTGCGCCACCATGATCTCAATAGGGGCAAGCGCCCGACCCATGATAAGCGACGCCGCAAACAGGACGCCCCCGGAGATTTCCTGGTTAATAGCCAGGTACGCACCGATGCCCATCATGGCCGTTTGAATGGCCATGCGCAGAAACTTGGACAACGCAAGAAGTGTGCCGCCGCGCTCGCCCGCGCTGACGGAGTAGCCTAGCGCTTCCTCGCGGATTCCGGTGCACCGTGACCGGATAGCAGGCCCCATCCCGAGCCCCCGAATTGCCTCTGCATTGCGCAGCGAGGAGCCCAGCCTGTCGATCGCGCGAGTGTTCGTGAGCGAGGCTCGCAAGAGCAAGCCCTTCGTCGCTCGCTCATTTACGAGTGCGATCGTCACTATCGCCACCGCGCCGACGAGGGCCACAACGCCGATCAACGGGTGAAGTAGGAAGCAGATCACGATGTAGATCGGAGCCCAGGGCGCGTCCATCAGCGCCATGATGACGCCGCCCGAAAGAATGTCGCGCATGAGGTCGAGATCGCGCAGGGTCTGTGCATGATTCGATCCGCGGGTACGCAGCGCCGAGGAAAGCGCCGCCTCGAAGGCGGGACCAGACAAGAGCCGGTCGAACCGCACGCCAGCCTGCTGGAGGATACGAGCCCGATAATGTTCGAGGGTCCCATAGGTCATCAGCAACACGCCAACGATCACCGAAATAATGACGAGCGTGACGGCATTACGGCTCGTTAGGACGCGATCATAAATTTGCATCGTGTAGAGCGGAGACACGAACATGAGAAGATTGATGAAGAGCGAGAGCCCGCCGGCCGCGCAGAGGCCCGGACGGATCTCGCGCAAGGCCACCGCCAGCGGCGAGGGCACGTGCAAGGAGAAATTTGTCATCTATTATCCGAATCCAGTGAAGCGGTCGCAGGGCGCTCTAACCTGGCCATCTTCAAGCCTCTGTTCACGAGCGAGGAAGGCGGCAGGGCAGGCGAGGTCTCATGCGAAAATCCCCCGACGGAACCACCCGCCGAGTTGGTCCGAGCGCGAGCCCTGCCCCATCACACCGTGCTGAAGTGTGGCGCAACCGACTGCTGCAGCCGGTTGCGCCGCCTGTTCAGACTGCGTAGTCCCAGGCGAACTGGTTATCGATGTGTGCCATTGGGGTGGCGGCGGCATCCTCGTGCACGTCGGCTACGACCGCCTTTGACTTGTCCCAAATGATGTTGTTGGGATTGCCAGGGTTGGTGTAGCTCGAGTTCAGGACGCTGACCCCGCCGGAGCTGACATTCCAGATCAGTCCATTCGACGAGGAAGCCCCGCGGCCTTGGTCGGCGTTGATACCGTCGAACGACCTCGTATCGTCGAAGGTCACATCATTCGCGTAGGACGAGAACGCGCCATTGCCCTGATGGATGGCGTCAACGTTCTGCACCCTGCCGCCGGTCGATCCGTTCTCGAACATCACGCCGACGCCGGTCACGGAGTTGTTACCGTCGATCACCCCGTTAGAGATCGTCGTATTCGGGCTGCCATAGACCGAGACGATGTCCTCAGGATGCGAGTTGGCGGCGTCGTTGACGGCATAGAAGTCGGTCAGCGAACTATTGCCCGAGTTGTTGAACTGGACGAACTGACCGCGCGGCATTGGGCCATGGAAGTCGTAGCCATCGACGTGCGAAAGATCCGCGCCGGGCGAGTTCAGGAGATAGATGCCAGTCGAGCCTTCCCGCACCGTGGTGTTTTGAACGGTCAGGTTCGCGGCGTTTTCTGCCCTGATATTGATGATGTCCGGGCTCGTCTCGGCGTCGATTCCCGCCGGCGGGTCGGCGTTGATGACCTCGGTGTTCTCGATGGTGACGCCGGTTGCGCCCGATACCGACACCCCGTCGCCTTCGGTGTGATGAATACGAACATTGCGCAGGATGACATTGTCGTGCGTAATCGTGACCGCGTCCCCGTTGGTGACGTAGATGTCAAGATTTTCAATCACCTGGCCATCGTACTCCGATTGGATCGGTGTGGTGGTGTGGGTAAGACCCTGCGCCGGCTGCGTGGATGCCGTCGGCGCGGAAGCGGTAGAAGTGGGAGCCTCGGCCGTCACGGTCGATGTCGGGCTTGACGCGGCTGTCTCCGTCGGCGCGGAAGCGGTGGTAGTGGGAGCCTCGGCCGCCACGGTCGATGTCGGGCTTGACGCGGCTGTCTCCGTCGGCGCGGGAGCGGTGGAAGTGGGAGCCTCGGCCGTCACGGTCGATGTCGGGCTTGACGCGGCTGCCTCCGTCGGCGCGGAAGCGGTGGAAGTGGGAGCCTCGGCCGTCACGGTCGATGTCGGGCTTGACGCGGCTGTCTCCGTCGGCGCGGAAGCGGTGGAAGTGGGAGCCTCGGTCGTCTCGGTCGAAGTTGGACTCGACGCGGCTGTCTCCGCCCTCGCGCGTAAGTTGTTCAACCGTTCCGAGTGTTCCCACTGTATTCCATTTTCAGAATTCATCCACTTCATGTGCTTCATGTGCTTCTCCAGTTAAGATATGAATTCAGTATAAGTATCACTAAGGACACCCATGGACGATAAACGATATTTTATCGTCTTAACGAAACTCCGCTTATACAACCAGAAATTTCGTCTGGTAACATAATGCCAACCTTCATGTCCAGAATACGGCGTGGATAGGGCTATACTGAGACTCTCCCGGGTGATCGGCGCTGCGTTCAAGCCTGCGCCTACGTCGGATTGCACACGTCGCTTAGTACTCGGATCACGCGTGACCCTACCCCCGAGCAGCAGGAGACAAGGTCATGCATGCTAGTCGGCCAACACAGCATGAGCGCTACCAACACAGTCCGGCACGGCTCGAAACAGGTGATCTACGAAAGCTATCCTGAACTCGGCTACAATTACCCTGACTGACCTGCAGGCTGCCATCGGCGTGAGCAACGTTCTCGCACTCTTCACGCGGCGGAGGCAGCTTGCGGCGCAATAAGGTGAGCACCTCGCGACATCGCCGAACTGGAAACGCCTGCCGCGCCTTGCTGGACTCGCAGCAACTGGCAAAGCTATTGTAGAAATTCCCCACTGGTTCGACCAGCGGGGCCATCTGCCCCCGGAAGGGATAGGGCGCGGGGCCTTGTCCTGCCGTATTGCGATACCGAGGCGATGCGGGAGAACCCCGCCGAGATCAGCCGGAGCGTCGACGACGGCGCGTGTGCGGTGCTCATCCTCGATCATGCCGGATGGCGTGTGACTCCGAAACCGAAGGTGCCGGACAACATCACTCTGATGTTCCTGGCGCCGCGCTCACCGGAACTGGACCCACTCGAACTTTGACCGACTTGGCACCAATCGCCAATTTGTCATCGTCCAAATCAGAGGTGCACCGCGTTGCGCCGTTGCACCTTCGACCATCACGCCACTGGGAGCGGCGTTCCGCGCGATGCGAACCATCTCAGCAGTTGTTGCCTTATTTGTGTTCGGATCAATGAGAAGTAGAGGTCTCATTTCGTCTCATTTGCCCGGGCACAGATGAGCAGCCCGCCGCAATTCAATGGACGTGATCATCTTCGCCGATGTGGTTTGACCCTTCCCTCGGGGATAGGCGACCGCGATCGCGCTATTCGAGAGCGAGCAACCGTTCAGGGTTGGTCTCGATCATCGTATGGATTTCTTCAGGTGTGAACTCGGGTCCAGCAACGAGTTGGCGCGTTGAGGGCCTACTCGACGCATGTATCTTTCAATATTTAGATCGTCTGAAAGTCGGAGGATCTCCGTTGCGGGTCTTGGCACGATCGGCAGCATTGCCAAGCTGACCTTGGACTCGGATCGATTGCCCTCGGAACGGTCGCTCAATCTGCAGTGTAAGCAGGCTCGGGGAAGGTGTATCTGCCAACCCATCTTATGGCCTCCTCTATCGTATCGAAATTCTTGTGCTGCCCGCTTAGCGGCCGGAAGCCCGTCTCGAGAAACCGATCTGGGTGAGAACCGCCACCAGTTGGTCGCACTTCCACACCAGAACCCCCGATTCTCCGCCCTCGACCGTTCCGATCCGCACTTCGCTGAACGACAATCCAGAAGTAATTTTTGGTTTGCCCACTTTGATAAAGCCCTCAACTTCAAAATGGCAGTAACACTGGTGGGGTCCACCTCATGCGCCCCTGCGATGCCGTCTCCACCGCTCGCTACCATCGCCGGGGGATGATTTGAACGTATGGTTCTAGATAGCGGAGGCTCATATCAGGGCGAAGCTTTGGCAAAAGCGAATGCACCAGCCCGAATGATTATATATTGTAAGACGGCTGAGTTGCCATTTCGCTCCCCGACGGGGCATTGCCGGATGCGGGAGTAAGCATGCCATGGTTCATCGCCCAAACTGCAGCCTGTGTACGGTTGCGGACCCGGATCTTTCGGAGGATGGCCTTGACGTGTACTTTCACCGTAGCTTCGGCAATGTCGATCTCGCGCGCGATGGCTTTGTTAGATTCCCCTTCGATTAAGCGGCGTAGAATACAGTTTTCCCGATTTGACAAAATTGATAGTTCATGATCCTCATGATCCTCATTAACAACCACCTTTGTTAACTCATCAGCTACCGCGTCAGGTTTCAGATCATGTCTTATTTCTTGAATAGCCGTTGAAGTTTCGGCAGGTAACACCGTCTGCCCTAGCATAACCAATTCCAGAGCTTTGATGAAGGTGTCGTAAGCAGCGACTTTTATCAAATACCCATCTGCCCCCGCACGAAAAGCTGAAACTATATCGGTCGATCGACAGTGATCGGCTAGCGCGACGACATGGCTGGTCGGATAAATCGCTTTGAATTCTGCAATTTGTGCGAAATCAGCATCCGCATCAGTACCGCCGACATCTATGATGAGCAAGATGGACCGGTGCTGGGCTAGCGGCTTCTCCAGAAGATCGTGAACACAAGCCGCAGAGAAAAGGACCCGAAACTTTGTCGCATCCATTATTCGACTAAGGCCTTCTCGGAGTAACTCGCTCGGCCCGACAAGTACTGTTGTAAAGGATTCTCCTGTCATCATTGCCTCCCGCTTCGGGGCGATCGAGGTACACGCGTCGAGTAGAGCACTCCACGCCCCAATTGCACTCGATGCCCCCGGTTTGAGTCTCTTGCAGTTCCTCACTCCCTCTTGGCGAGAACAGGTTGGGCAGTGTAAGGACTATTTATAAGTAGTCTCTAACATAAGTTGCTTTTCAAGCTTGTGTCTGATATCGGACAATCAGGCGGAGGCCAGGCCGAAGTGACGTTGCTCCTCGTCGCCATAGGCGCCATGTGTGAGCTTTATCATTCCAGCACGGTCGACGATCGTGA
>NZ_JBVVQE010000021.1:0-107984 GCF_055811435.1 Mesorhizobium sp. WSM4837 | reverse complement strand
TTCCCATCTATTGGGGGGGGGGGGGGGGGGCGGGCGCGGGCGGGGTCTGCGCGCAAAAAAAGCCCACCCCCCGGGGGCCCCCCTGGCCGGGGGGCGGGCCGGGGGCCGCCGCCTGGGCGGCGCCGCCCCAGCATCATTATCTCATCCGCAGCGTCGATCCGGTCGAGCCAAGGCTCGCTGTGCCCGACGCGACCTATCTCCTGGCGCGCGGGCCGTTCCGGGAAGCCGACGAACGCGCACTGCTTCTGGAACACCGCATCGATATCGTCGTGTCCAAGAACAGCGGCGGCGAGGCGACCTACGGCAAGATCGCCGCAGCGCGGGCGCTCGGCGTCGAGGTGGTCATGATCCGCAGGCCGACGCTGCCGGACGTTGCGTCGGCTGAAACCGTCGAAGCCCTTGCCGCGATGGTCGATCATTTTCTTGGGCCCGCCGCCGAACGCGGCGTGTAGACCAGCGCCGGTCTTTCGCCGCGCTTGATGATCCTGGTTTCCGGCGAGCCGATGATGATGCAGGTCGCCATGTCGGCCTTTTCCGCGTCGGCGGCCGCCAGCAGAAAAATCTCGATGCGCTCGTCGGGACGGCCGGCGGCACGGCCGAAGACGACCGGTGTGGTGCCCGGCAGGATCGCAGTCAGGCATTCGAAGGCGCGGCCAAGCTGCCAGGGGCGCACCTTGCTGATCGGATTGTAGAGCGCGATGACGAAGCCGGCGCCGGCCGCAGCCAGCAGCCGCAATTCGATGAGATCCCATGGTTTTAGATTGTCTGACAACGAGATGGCGCAGAAATCATGGCCGAGCGGCGCGCCGATGCGGGCCGCGACCGCGAGCATTGCGGTGATGCCGGGCAGCATCGAAACGTCAACGGCACGCCATTCGGCCGGGCCGGCCTCGATCGCCTCGCAGACGGCTGCCGCCATGGCAAAGACGCCGGGGTCGCCGCCCGAGACAACGGCGACATTGTGGCCCTGCGCAGCCATTGCCAGCGCGTCCTTGGCGCGGGACAGCTCCTCGCGATTGTCGGAGGCGACGCGGGTCTGGTCCGGGCGCAGGTCGAGCCGGTCGAGATACGGTTTGTAGCCGAAGAAGAATCTTGCCTCGGCGACGGCGCGGCTCGCTTCCGGCGTCACCTGGTCGGCATTGCCGGGCCCAAGGCCGATAACGGTCAGGCGGCCGCTCATGTTTCGGCTCCCAATGCGGCGGCCCGGCCTGACCAGCCGGCGACCAGCACGATGGCGAAGTAGGGCGCGTTGTGGTCCTGCTTGTCGGCCAGCCGCATCGAAACGCCGCCCGGCATGGTGCCGCGCTCGACATAGACGGCACGCGCCAGCTTGTCGGTCGCCTCCAGCGCGCGCCTGATCTTGGGCAGGTTGCGGCCAACCTTCATGATGACGGCAGCATCGGTGTCGGCGAGGCGGCGGGTCAGCTCGAATTCGCTCATCGTGCCCGGCAGCACGGTCAATACATCGTCGCCCTGGACGATCGGCGTTCCGGTGGCCGACCAGCAGCCGGACATGGCAGTGACGCCGGGAATGACCTCTGTTGGAAAGCGGTGCGCCAGCCTGACATGCAGGTGCATGTAGGAGCCGTAGAACAGCGGGTCGCCTTCCGAGAGCACCGCGACCATCCTGCCGGCGCTGAGATGCTCGGCGACCTTTTCGGCCGACTCCTCGTAGAAATCCGCTATCTGCGACCGATAATCGCTGTGATCCTTGTCGATTTCGGTGGTGACGGGATAGAGCAGCGGCAACTCGATCAAATCAGGACGAAAATGCGCGCCGACGATGGCGCGCGCGTTGCTGTTGTTGCCGCGCTTGGCGAAATGCGCCACCACGTCGGCCTCGGCCAGCGCGCGCACGGCCTTGAGCGTCAGCAGCTCGGGGTCGCCGGGACCGGTGCCGACGCCGACAAGCCTGCCTTTTACAATCGCGTTCACAGGCCCGGCCTCGCCAATGCGTTGAGCGCGGCGGCGGTCATGGCGCTGCCGCCCAGCCTGCCGCGCACGATGGCGTAAGGAACGCCGTAGGAATTCTCGGCTAGCGCGTCCTTCGATTCGGCAGCACCGACGAAACCGACTGGCATGCCGATGATGACAGCCGGTTTCGGCGCACCGTCGCGCAGTCTCTCCAGCAGGTAGAAAAGTGCGGTCGGCGCGTTGCCGATGGCGACGACCGAACCGGCTATGCGCTCGCCCCACAGGTCAATGGCTGCGGCCGAACGGGTGTTGCCGATCCTTTTCGCTATGTCGGACGTCCGCGGGTCGCGCAGCGTGCAGATCACCTCGTTGGCGGTCGGCAACCGGGCGCGGGTGATGCCGTGCGAGACCATCTCGGCGTCGCAGAAGATCGGCGCGCCGGCCGCCAGTGCCGCGCGGGCGGCGGCAACAAAAGCTTGCGAAAAAACAAAGTTCTGCGCGGCCTCGACCTGGCCGCAGGCATGGATCATGCGGATGGCAACATCGGCTTCGGCATCGGAAAACCGCGACAGGTCGGCCTCGGCGCGAATGATGGCGAAGGAGCGCTCATAGATCGCCGTGCCGTCATGGATGTAGTCGTAGGGGGCGGGCATGTTCAATCCTGTCGGTAGAGTTCGGTGACACCGGCCGCGCCAAGCCTTGTCAGGCAGGCGGCGGTGGTCTCACCTCGAAATCGTTCTTCGCGGATCGCTGCGGCAATGCGGCCAACGCCGCGCGCGGCGTCATAGCCTGGCCTGTATCCGGCGGGAAGGGCCTTCGCCGTCCCGTCCACGACAAGTCCGGCCCCGTTTTCGCCGCCGACCAGTGTCAGCGCCGCCCGGCCGGGATGGGCACAGCCCTTGGCGCAGCCGGAAATATGGAGGGTGACGGAGGCATCGAGAAGGTCGCGGTTTTCTGCGGCGATGGTCTCGGCGATGTCGCGCGTCGCGATCCGGCCGGAGGCGCAGGCCGGCGCACCGGGGCAAGCGGCGATCCTGGTGCGCGGATCGGCTGCGTCGGTGACGAAGCCGAGGGTGGTGGCGGCCTGCTGGAGCGAGCGGCAGGCGGTCGGGGAGAGGCCGATGAAAAGCAGCGCGCGGCCAGGGGCAAGGCGAATTTCGGCCGCGCCAAGGGTGAGGGCGTATTGGGTGAGTGCGATGATCTTCTCCGCCGGCATGCTGCCGAAGGGCAGGCCGATGCCGAGGGCGATGCCATCTGTCAGATCGAAAATTCCAATGGGGAAGCGAGCCGGCACAGGAAGGCGCTCCACGGTGCCCCCCTCTGTCCTGCCGGACATCTCCCCCTCAAGGGGGGAGATTGCGCTCTGATCTCTGTTTTCGCCAATCTCCGACGCTGCTGAGGAAGAGCCAACGACGAAACCGCCGATCTCCCCCCTTGAGGGGGAGATATCCGGCAGGATAGAGGGGGGTAAGACGCGCCAACTTGCGAGAGATCTTAGCTGCCGCCGCGACAAATCCCTTGCATGGGCTTCGCGGCCTTTTTCGGCAATCATCCTCAGAATTGCGACGGCGATATCGCGGGCAGCATCTTCCTCGACCATAACGAGTAGCGTTGCAGTCTGACTGTCGCCAGCGACAACCACCCGCCACTGCGTTCCGGCGTCAACCCGCACCGCAGCCAGCCGCACATCGGCTGTCACCACATCCATAGCCAACTGTCCACCGCCGTCGACGATCACCGAAACCTTCGGGCCAAGGCGCTGTGCCAGCCCAGCTTCAGCAATTGCCGCACGAATGCGCTCCGCCAACGGGCGCGGGTCGGCGATCTCCTGCGGATCCAGCG
Source organism: Mesorhizobium sp. WSM4837 (assembly GCF_055811435.1). NCBI lineage: Bacteria > Pseudomonadati > Pseudomonadota > Alphaproteobacteria > Hyphomicrobiales > Phyllobacteriaceae > Mesorhizobium > Mesorhizobium sp. WSM4837. The sequence continues at coordinate 104,228 of NZ_JBVVQE010000021.1, read as the reverse complement.
CCGCCAGCGGTCCGGTCTCGACCGGCACGCCGGTGCGCACTGCGATGCCGAGCGCGTCGACTTCCATTGCCAGCAGCCGGGCGCTGGCCGGCGTCAGGCCGCGGATCTGCAGGCTGCCACGCGCGGTCACCTCCATGATGCCGTTGCCATGCCGCGATGCGGCTTCACCGAGCCCGATCAAGGATTTCGGCAAGAGTCCTCCAGCGACCGGGTTGAGCCGCACCAGAAGCCCGTCGCCGGTCTGCATCGGCGCGGACAAGGCGGGGCAGGCGCCGCGTCGGGAGAAGGCGTTCATGCCGCCACGCCCAGCGCGCGGGCTTCGGCGATCAGGGCGGCGAGGTCGTCGTCGACAGAATTGCGCAGCGGGTGCCAGAGACCGCGCCGGCGCGCCGACAAAAAACGCTCGGCGATGATTTTCGCGGCCGCCGGGTTTTCGCGCAGGATGAAGGCGCGCACCTCGGGATCGCCGAGATAGGCGTCGTGCACGGCCTCGATCAGCGTGCCCGGTATGGCATGGGTGGTCTCGGTGAAACCGACGAGACGGTCGACCGTCTCGGCGAATTCCGAAGCGCCGCGCGGTCCGTGCCGCATCTGGCCGGCAATGAAGCGCGGGTTGACGGCGCGGGCGCGAACCACCCGAGATACGGCTTCTCCAAGCGAGCGCGGCTTCGGCTTTTGCGGATCCGTGGTGTCGAGGACGATGACGTCGGCGTTCTTGCCAAGCGCTGCAAGCGCCGCCGAAAAACCACCGATGAAAGCGACATCGGCAGAGCCTTCCAAAATGTCGCGGCCGGGGTCGTCTCCGGTATGGACGAGAAGGTCGGCCTCGGCGATACGATCCTCGAAGGCGCCGGGCGCTGAAATCGCTTCGCCCCCGGCGCCGCCATAGGCATGCGAGGTGGCGTCGAGATAGGCGCGACCGATTTCTTCGCGCTTGGCCCAGTCGCCGCTCGACAGCAACGCCTCGACACCGGCGCCGTAGGTACCGGGCGAGGTGCCGAAAATGCGCGGGCTGACCTTGCCATCGGCGCGGGTTTTTGCGGCGAGCGGGTTTTCCGTCGCGTCCTCGTCGCGGGCGGCGACGGCGTCGGCGGCCGCATCGATCAGGGCGATCTGGGTCGGGAACATGTCGCGGAACAGGCCTGAAATGCGCCAGGTGACATCGACGCGCGGGCGGCCAAGGGTGGCCGGCGGCAGCACCTCGATGCCGGTGACGCGGCCGGTGGCGCCGTCCCATTGCGGCCGGCAACCCATCAGCGCCAGGCCTTGCGCGATCTCTTCGCCGCCGGTGCGCAGCGAGGCCGAGCCCCAGAGGTCGATGACCAGCGAGCGCGGCCAGTCGCCATGCGATTGCATGTAGGTGCGCAAGACCTCGTCGGACGCCGCCCTGCCGAGATCGAAGGATGTCGGCGTCGGCATGGTGCGTGGATCCGATGTGAACAGGTTGCGGCCAGTCGGTAGGACATCGCGCCGGCCACGCGCCGGCGCGCCGGCAGGACCGGCAGCGACATGGCGGCCGTCGAGGGCCGCGATCAATGCTGATTTCTCGGCCGCCGCACTTTGCTGGCGCAGCTGATCGGCCTCGCCCTCGGCTGAGCGGCCGTAGATGTGCAGCCCGTCCTTGATGGCGAAGTCCTTGAGGTCGCAGAGCCAGGCGTCGATGCGGCGCAGCGCTTCGTCGGGCGCGTCGGTTCCGGCGACGCCGGCCTCGTAGGCGAGCCCGGTCTTTTTAGCGGTTTCGACAATCAGCCTCGCCAGGCGGTCGCGGCGGCGGCGGTCGAGCCCGTCGGCCTGGGCATATTCGTCGACCAGCCGCTCGAGCTGCTGCTGGTTCTCGTCCAGACCGGCGCCGGTCAAAGGCGGCGGCAGATGGCCGAGGGTGACGGCGGCAATGCGCCGCTTGGCCTGCGCTGCCTCTCCCGGGTTGGAGACGATGAAGGGATAGACGACGGGCAGGGGCCCGGTGACGATCTCGGGAAAACAGGATTCGCTAAGCGCCACTGTCTTGCCGGGCAGCCATTCCAGCGTGCCATGGGCGCCGACATGGACGAGGGCATGGACATCGAGCGCCTTGCGCAGCCACAGGCCAAAGGCGATCAGCGCATGGCGCGGCGGCAGCGTCGGGTCGTGGTAGTCGGCGCGGCGGTTCGTGGAACGCCCGCGGTCGGGGGCGAGTGCTACGGTGATGTTGCCGAAGGTCGCGGCGCGGAAGGGGAAATTTGCGGTGGTAGGCGCTTGAACACCCCCCTTTGTCCTGCCGGACATCTCCCCCTCAAGGGGAGAGATTGCGCTGTCGTCGCTGCTTTCGCCAATTACCGAGGATGTTAAGAAAGAGCCGTCGGCGGAACTGCCGATCTCCCCCCTTGAGGGGGAGATGTCCGGCAGGACAGAGGGGGGCGCCTCGCACCAACCTGTCTCATCTGCCGCATTCCCCCACGCGGCCTCTACCGCAGCGATGGCCGCCGGCGGCAATTCCTTCGACAAGGTCAGATAATCCTCCAACCTCAACCCTCCACCACCACGCTCCAGCATCTCCAGCAATGCACGCGGCGTTTGCGGAATCCCTTCAACGACATAGCCCTGTTCGCTCAGGTCGTGCAGCATCGCCAGCACGCTGGACGGCACGTCGAGGCCGACGGCGTAGCCGGTGCGGCCGGGGGCGCTCGGATAGTCGGGGATCAGGATGGCGAGCTTGCGCTTTTCGCGCGGCGTGCGCTGCAGGCGCACGAACGCCTCGACACGGTTCGCCACCTGGGCGACGCGGTCCGGCTCCGGCCGGTTTGCGAAGGCGCGGAAAGCCAATGCGGGATCGACCTCGCTTTCGCCCTTGAAGGAAACGGCGCCGGCGAGAATGCGGCCGTCGAGTTCCGGCAGGACGATATGCATGGCGAGGTCGGCGGGCGCCAGGCCGCGCTGATTGTCTTGCCAGATATCGCGGCGTGTCGTCGCGACGATGACCTGGAAGACAGGAACGCCGGCGCGGTCGAACGGGGTTTCGACGCCGGGCTCAGCACACGAGGCGAACGCGGTCGCGGTGATGATGGCGGCAGGGTGTAGCGTGGCAAGCGCGATTTCGACAAAGGCGAGCGAGGCCGGGTCCTTGAGGCTGGAGACGAAGATCGGCACGGGGGCCATGCCGCGCTGCCGCAGCGCTTCAAACAATGCGTCGATCGGCGCGACGTCGGCGGCGAGCAGCATCGAGCGGTAGAAGAGAATGGGCACGACGTCCCCCAGTCCCGGTTGATAGTAGCCGGCTTTTGGCACGCTGACAGGTTCAGCGACCGCCACATCTGATCCGGCGAGACTTGCCAGCCTCTGCACCAGCGCCGTCATATTCTCCGGGCCGCCTTCGCGAAAATAGCCGAGCAGGCCGTCGAGCTCCTGGCGCGGCAGCGTCGAGCCTTCGATCAGACGCAAATCCTCGTCGCGGCATTCGCCGGGCAGCAGCGCCAGTTTTATGCCGTGCGCGCGGGCGGTCGAGGCGAGCTGATCGCAGCCGTAGCGCCACCAGTCGTAACCGCCGAGGATGCGAACCAGAACAACCCTGGCGTGCCGGGCGACGCTGTCGATCCACAGATCGACAGACATCGGATGGCGCAGATCGCGCAAGGCGGCCAACCGCATCGACGGCAGGCGATCCGCGTCCGCCTGCCACGCCGCCGCCAGCCCGGCCAGATCGCTGTCGGTGAAGGACAGCGCCACGACATCCGCAGGCGTCTGCCTGAGATCGACAGGCTCGGCAAGATCGTCGAGCGAGGCGGATGTGGTGGTGAGGATGTGCATCGCGGCTCGTGCCTGAGGTCAGCCGGCGAGGATACGCTCGATCGCCGGGCGGTTCAGCCCTTTCAGGCCGATGACGACGAGGCGGGAGCGGCGATCGTCGGCGGCGGTCCAGGCGCGGTCGTAATAGTGGTTGACGCGCGGGCCGACTGCCTGCAGCAACAGCCGCATCGGCTTGCCGCCGACCTCGACGAAGCCTTTTACGCGCAGCACGTTTTCTTCTTCCGCCGCCGTGGCGACACGCAAAGCCAGCTCTTCGGGATTGGCAATCGGCGGAATGTCGATGACGAACGAGTCGAAATCGTCATGCTCGTGATCGAGCTCGTCATCGTGGTGGGTCTTGCGGTTCTCGATGTCGTCCTCTACGGCAAGGCAGAGGCCGAGCAGCACGGAGGGATCGACCTTGCCCTGCGAGGCCGGCACGATCTTCACCGCGCGGGCGGCGTGCTTGCCGATGACGGCATTGGCGCGGGCCGAGCCGGCGGCGTCCATCAGGTCGCTCTTCGACAATATGATCAGGTCGGCGCAGGCGAGCTGGTCCTCGAACACCTCCTCGACCGGATCGTCGTGGTCGAGCGTCTCGTCCTGCGCGCGCTGCGCCTGCAGGGCGTCCATGTCGTTGGCAACGCGGCCTTCGGCCAGCGCCGGTCCGTCGACCACGGCAATGACGCCGTCGACCGTCACCCGGCTCTTCACCGTCGGCCACTGGAAGGCCTGGACCAGCGGCTTGGGCAGGGCCAGCCCGGAGGTTTCGATCAGGATATGGTCGACCCTGGGCGTCAGCGACAGGATCTGGTCGAGCGCCGGGACGAAATCGTCGGCGACGGTGCAGCAGATGCAGCCATTGGCCAGCTCGACGATGTTTTCCTCAGGGCAGGTGTCGATGCCGCATCCCTTAAGAATCTCGCCGTCGATGCCGATGTCGCCGAACTCGTTGACGATGATGGCCAGCCGCTTGCCGCCGGCGTTTTCGAGCAGATGGCGGATCAGCGTCGTCTTGCCGGCTCCGAGGAAGCCGGTGACGACGGTGCAGGGCACGCGCGAGACGGAAGTGGTCATATCTGGTCCTTCAAAAGGTCGAGGGGAGGGATGCGGGCAACGAGGCCGCGCTTCAGGCAATCGGGGCGGCCGCGCCATGGCATGAGGCCGTCGGTCGAGGTGGCGAAGAGTCTTGCGCCGGTGATGAGATCGGCGCCGCTGGTCGCGGTCAAGTCGCCGAAGACATAGCTCCAGCAGCCGTCGCGCAGGATAGCGGCGCTGAGGCGGCGCTTGCAGTTGCCGAGGCATTCGACGCTGCGGATACGGATGTTTTCGCCCGAGGCGGCGCGGCGCGTATCTTCGGCCAACAATTCGCCGGCGCGGGGATGGCCGTCGGAGCCGGTCTCGTCACGGCAGGAGGCGCAGACGATCACGGTGACGTCGGCCAGAGCATCATCATCGCCGGACAATACGCCCGCTGTCTCAGCCGAAAAACTGCTGTCGCGTTCCAAATCAGGCTCCTTGCCCGGAAAACCCGCCAGGCGATCGGATTCTTATGTCCTAGACGGCAGGTCTCCTGGCTCGCGGGTCATCGCCTTGGTGCCGCCTTCCCGGGATTTTCCCAGTGGTTATCGGCCTTGGCTCGTCGCTTACAGTTGCGGGGACAGCCGCGGATTTGAAATCGGATTTCGCACCGCATTCCCTCTTGGCTCCTCCCTTTGCCGAGAGGAGACCGTCTGAACCGGATTTAGGCTTGTGGAGGCAGTCGTGTCAACGCATGCTTCCGACACGGCGATGGAAACGCTTCAGAGCAATTTTGGATGTCGGCGCTGCCCCTCATTGCCCTGCCGGGCATTTCTCCCCGTATAGTGACGGGGAGAAAGAACTGGCCGCAACGGCGGCGCCCCCTCCTGCAACGCTGGCGATTGGCGAAACCATCGATGACAGCGTCCCTCTCCCCGTCTCTATACGGGGAGAGGATGCCGGCAGGCAGGTGAGGGGCGGCGCCGACATCGGCAATCCCTTACGAAACCGCGACATCCGCCAGCGCATGGCCCAGATCCCCCGCAGGCGTCACCTCGATGCGTTCGAGCCCGAGCCAGCCCTGCATCAGCTGCAATTCCTCAAAAAGTTCGGCGGCGGTTTGCGGCGGCGCGCCGGGTTCGGCATAGGCGGCATGGACGCGCAGCACGCCGGCCGGGCGGTCGGCCTTAAGGTCGATGCGCGCCACGATCCTTTCGCCGAGCAGGAACGGCAGCACATAATAGCCGTATTGGCGCTTTTCGGCAGGGGTGTAGATCTCGATGCGATAGTGGAAGTCGAACAGTCTTTCCGTACGCGTCCGTTCGAAGACAACCGGATCGAAGGGAGCGAGCAAGGCGCGCGCCTCGATCTTGCGCGGAAAACGAGCGTCCTTGTGAAGATAAGCGGGCTTGCTCCAGCCTTCGACGGTCACCGGCAAGAGGTCGCCGGCGTCGACCAGTTCCTCGATGCGGCCTTTGATGTCAGCGGGAGAGAGGCGAAAATAGTCGCGCAGGTCGCCTGCTGTCGCGACGCCGTGGGCGCGGGCGGAGATGCGCAGCAATTCGCGGTGCGCATCCTCAGGCGAGGGCACCGGCAGGGCAAGTATTTCCGGCGGCAGCACGCGCTGCGGCAGATCATAAAGCCGCTCGAAGCCGCGACGTGACGCCGTGGTGATGCGGCCGGCCCAGAACAGCCATTCGAAAGCGTGCTTGGCGTCGCTCCAGCCCCACCAGCCGCCGGAGCCTTTCTGGCCTTCCAGGGCGGAAGCGGCGATCGGGCCGCGTTCGACGACCTCGCGATAAATGTCTTCAATGTAGGCGGCGCGCTCGCGGCCCCACTTGGCCAGCCCGTTATACATTTCCTCGCCACGTTCGGCCCGTTCCATGCGCCAGCGCATCAGCGGATAGGTCTCGACCGGCAGAAAGGAGGCTTCGTGCGCCCAATATTCGAAGACTTTGCGCTTGCGCGTCACGGCGGCGTTGTCGAGCAGGGCGAGCGGGTAGGGGCCAAGCCGCGAATAGAGCGGCATATAATGGGCACGCACCACCGCGCTGACGGAATCGATCTGCAGCAGACCGGTCCGGCCAAGCACACGGGCCAGATGGCGGCGATCGGGCGTGCCGTTAGGGCGAGGATCGGCAAACCCCTGTGCGGCAAGCGCGATGCGCCGGGCCATGGCGAGCGAGATTTTTTCCTTCATGCAGACGGCACTCTGTCGGCGTTCGACCAAAGGTGGGAGAGGTGATTCCGCCATGCTAGCAGGGTTTTGGCGGTATCCATGTCAGGAGAGAAAAGTGGAGTAAAAACAGAAGGAAATCAAACAGGAGCGGATCGGACCAGTTTATCCGGATATGCCGTCGAGCACCGTGTTTTGAACAAGGTTTGACTTGCTTCGCCGAAAGCCCTGCGCTAACCCTCGCCGCGTTGCAGCATAGAGCCCCTAAAACGGTTCAGTGGTTAAACTGTCACGCTTCCGCAAGTGGGTCCGGTGCTGTAATCAGAGTGGATTGGCCGCCAACGGAAAGCTGCAGCATGAACGCATTGTTGAGTTCGTACCTGCCCATCGTCCTGTTCATCGGCGTGGCGCTGGTCGTCGGCCTGGCGCTGCTTGCAGCACCCTTCCTGGTGGCCTACCGCAATCCCGATCCGGAAAAGCTTTCCGCTTATGAATGCGGCTTCAACTCGTTTGACGATGCCCGCATGAAGTTCGACATCCGCTTCTACCTGGTGTCGATCCTGTTCATCATCTTCGATCTGGAAGTGGCCTTCCTGTTTCCGTGGGCAGTGTCTTTCGGCCAGATCGGCATGCTCGGCTTCTGGTCGATGATGGTGTTTCTGGCGGTGCTGACCATCGGCTTTGCCTATGAATGGAAGAAAGGAGCGCTGGAATGGGATTGAGCGACAATTCCGGCACGCTCGTCGCGCCGAAGCCAAAAGGCATTCTCGACCCCAGCACCGGAAAGCCGGTGGGGGCGAATGATCCCTTCTTCCTCGAGATCAACAACGAGCTTGCCGACAAGGGCTTTCTCGTCACCTCGACCGAGGCGCTGATCACCTGGGCGCGCAGCGGCTCGCTGATGTTCATGACCTTCGGTCTTGCCTGCTGCGCGGTCGAGATGATCCATACCTCGATGCCGCGCTATGACTCGGAGAGGTTCGGCGTTGCGCCGCGCGCTTCGCCGCGCCAGTCCGATATCATGATCGTCGCCGGCACGCTGACCAACAAGATGGCGCCGGCGCTGCGCAAGGTCTACGACCAGATGCCGGAGCCGCGCTACGTCATCTCGATGGGCTCCTGCGCCAATGGCGGCGGCTACTACCACTATTCCTATTCGGTGGTGCGCGGCTGCGATCGCGTCGTGCCGGTCGACATCTATGTGCCCGGCTGTCCGCCGAGCGCGGAAGCGCTGCTCTACGGCATCCTTCTGTTGCAAAAGAAGATCCGCCGCACCGGCACGATCGAGCGGTGAGCGGGATGATGAGCCTGAATGAACTCTCGACCTATCTCGGCGAGAAGCTGAGCGGCCGGATCGCCGATGCGGTGCTTGCCTATGGCGAACTCACCATCTCGGTCGAGCCGCAGGATCTGATCGAGGTTGTGAGCTTCCTGCGCGACGATCCAAAATGCCAGTTCATCTCGATCATCGACGTCTGCGGCGCCGATTATCCATCGCGGGCCAAGCGCTTCGATGTCGTCTATCACCTGCTGTCGCCGAAGCAGAATATTCGCATCCGCATCAAGGTCCAGGCCGACGAGGAGACGGTGGTGCCGTCGATCACCGGTGTGTTTCCGGGCGCTGACTGGTTCGAACGCGAGACCTACGATCTCTATGGCGTGCTGTTCTCGGGCCACCCCGATTTGCGCAGGATCCTGACCGACTACGGCTTCGAAGGTCATCCGCTGCGCAAGGATTTCCCGCTGACCGGTTTCGTCGAGGTGCGCTACGACGACGAGGCCAAGCGGGTCATCTACGAGCCGGTGGAATTGAAACAGGAATTCCGCAATTTCGATTTTCTCAGCCCTTGGGAGGGGACGGATTACGTCCTTCCAGGCGACGAAAAAGCCAAGACGAATTGAGACGCCAGAATGGCTGAAACCTCCGTCCGCAATTTTAACATCAACTTTGGACCTCAACACCCTGCAGCGCATGGTGTTTTGAGGCTGGTTCTTGAGTTGGACGGCGAAGTCGTCGATCGCGTCGATCCGCATATCGGGCTGTTGCATCGCGGCACCGAGAAGCTGATCGAAGCCAAGACCTATTTGCAGGCCGTGCCCTATCTCGACCGGCTCGACTATTGCGCGCCGATGAACCAGGAGCATGCCTTTGCGCTGGCCGCCGAGCGGTTGCTCGGCATCGAGGTGCCAAAGCGCGGCCAGCTGATCCGCGTGCTCTATTGCGAGATCGGCCGCATCATGTCGCACATCCTCAATGTGACGACACAGGCAATGGATGTCGGCGCGCTGACGCCGCCGCTATGGGGTTTTGTCGAGCGCGAAAAGCTGATGGTGTTTTATGAGCGGGCCAGCGGCTCGCGCATGCATGCCGCCTATTTCCGGCCCGGCGGCGTCCACCAGGACCTGCCGCAGCAGCTGGTCGAGGATATCGGCACGTGGATCGACCCGTTCCTGAAATCGCTCGACGACCTCGACGCGTTGCTCACCGGCAACCGCATCTTCAAGCAGCGCAATGTCGACATCGGCACCGTCTCGCTGGCCGACGCCTGGGCCTGGGGCTTTTCCGGCGTCATGGTGCGCGGCTCCGGTGTCGCTTGGGATCTGCGCAAGTCGCAGCCCTACGAATGCTATGCCGAGATGGATTTCGACATTCCGATCGGCAAGAACGGCGACTGCTACGACCGTTATCTCGTGCGCATGGAAGAGATGCGCCAGTCGGCGAAAATCATGCGCCAGTGCGTCGACCTGCTGCTCGGCAAGGAGGGCACGGGACCGGTGTCGAACCTCGACGGCAAGGTGGTGCCGCCGAAGCGCGCGGCGATGAAGCGCTCGATGGAAGCGCTGATCCATCACTTCAAGCTCTACACCGAGGGCTATCGCGTGCCGGCCGGCGAGGTCTATGCGGCGGTGGAAGCGCCGAAAGGCGAGTTTGGCGTCTACCTGGTCTCGGACGGCACCAACAAGCCCTATCGCTGCAAGCTGCGCGCGCCCGGCTTCGCGCATCTGCAAGCCATGGACTTTTTGTGCCGCGGCCACATGCTGGCCGACGTCACCGCCGTTCTCGGCTCCCTCGACATCGTGTTTGGTGAGGTCGATCGATAAATGTCAGTCCGCCGTCTCGCAGAAGCCAGCCTCCAGCCAGCCTCCTTCGCCTTCAACCGGGCGAATGCGGCGGCGGCGAAGCAATGGATCAACAAATATCCGAAGGGCCGCGAGCAGTCGGCGATCATCCCGTTGCTGATGCTTGCGCAGGAGCAGGAAGGCTGGGTGACCAAGGCTGCGATCGAGACGATCTCCGACATGCTCGGCATGCCCTACATCAGAGGGCTCGAAGTCGCGACCTTCTACACGCAGTACCAGCTCAATCCGGTCGGCACCCGCGCGCATATCCAGGTCTGTGGCACCACGCCCTGCATGCTGCGCGGCTCGGAAGCGCTGATGGACGTGTGCCGTTCGAAAATCCATCACGACCAGTTCCACACCAACGACAAGGGCACGCTGTCGTGGGAAGAGGTCGAATGCCTTGGCGCCTGCGTCAACGCGCCGATGGTGATGATTTTCAAGGACACTTTCGAGGATCTGACGCCGGAGCGGCTTGCCGAGATCATCGACCTCTATGATGCCGGCAAGGGCGCCTCGGTGAAGCCGGGGCCGCAGAACGGCCGCATCACCTCCGAGCCGATCACCGGCCTGACGACGCTGAAGAGCGAAAAGGCAATCCTGAAGACCACCCGCGACAGGGAAGCCAAGGCGGCTGCCAAGGCCGCCAGGGCGGCTGCACCAGCGGCAATTGTCGCTACGCCAGCGGCTCCGGCCGTACAGGCACCGGCGGCCCCCGTTGCGCCGTCGAAAGCCAGCAAGCCGAAGACCGATGCGCCCGAAACCAGCCCGGCGCTGGAGACGCCTTCCCCGGCAAAGGTCGCACCGGAGACGGAAAAGGCGGCGAGCGTCAGAGCACCGCGGCATTCGGCGGCCAATGCCAACAAGGCCGCGCCGCAAGTCGAAAAAGTTTTGAAACAGCGCAGCGGTCCCAAGACCAAGGCTGAGCCGACGGCTGCTTTCAAGGCGCCGGAGTTGAAGGAAGCGCCGATCGGCGCTGCCGGCAAAAAACCCGTCAAGACGACCAGTGCCAAGACGGGCAAACCTTCGCTCGAGGACAAGAACCGTCCGGCCGGCATCGCCAGGCCGGCATTGGTCGACGATCTCAAGCTGATCTCGGGCGTCGGCCCGAATATCGAAGGCACCCTGCATTCACTTGGTATCTTCACCTACGCGCAAGTCGCGTCTTGGAAGAAGGCCGAGCGCGAGTGGGTCGATGGCTATCTCGGTTTCCACGGCCGCATCGAGCGCGAAGACTGGGTCAAGCAGGCCAAGGCGCTGGCCAAGGGCGGGGTCGCCGAATATATCCGCGTTTTCGGCAAGAAACCGGTCTGAGGGACGAACAATGCTTCAGGACAGAGACCGCATCTTCAACAACATCTACGGCCGCTTCGACAAGTCGCTGGCCGGTGCGATGGCGCGCGGCGCCTGGGACAACACGCCCGGCATCATCGCCAAGGGGCGCGACTGGATCGTCAACGAGATGAAGGCGTCAGGCCTGCGCGGCCGCGGCGGCGCCGGCTTCCCGACCGGGCTGAAGTGGTCGTTCATGCCCAAGCAGAGCGACGGCCGGCCGAGCTATCTCGTCGTCAACGCCGACGAATCCGAGCCCGGCACCTGCAAGGACCGCGATATATTGCGCCACGATCCGCATACGCTGGTCGAGGGCTGCCTGATCGCCGGCTTCGCCATGGGCGCGATCGCCGCCTACATCTATGTGCGCGGCGAGTTCATCCGCGAGCGCGAGGCGCTGCAGCGCGCCATCGACGAGGCCTATGCGGCCAAGCTGATCGGCAAGAACAACACGTCCGGCTACGATTTCGACATCTACATGCATCATGGCGCCGGCGCCTATATCTGCGGCGAGGAAACGGCGCTGCTCGAAAGCCTCGAAGGCAAGAAGGGCCAGCCGCGGCTGAAGCCGCCGTTTCCGGCCAATGTCGGCCTCTATGGCTGCCCGACGACGGTCAACAATGTCGAGTCCATCGCGGTGGCGCCGACCATTTTGCGGCGTGGCGCTGCCTGGTTCTCGTCCATTGGCCGGCCCAACAATGTCGGCACCAAGCTGTTCTGCGTTTCGGGCCACGTCAACACGCCGTGCACCGTCGAAGAGGCGATGTCGATCCCGTTCCGCGAGCTGATCGAGACGCATTGCGGCGGCATTCGCGGCGGCTGGGACAATCTGCTGGCGGTCATTCCGGGCGGCGCTTCGGTGCCGCTGGTGCCGGCGGAGCAGATCATCGATGCGCCGATGGATTTCGATGCGCTGCGCGACCTGAAATCGGGTCTCGGCACGGCGGCTGTCATCGTCATGGACAAATCGACCGATATCGTGAAGGCGATCGCCCGGCTTTCCTACTTCTACAAGCACGAGAGCTGCGGCCAGTGCACACCGTGCCGCGAAGGCACCGGCTGGATGTGGCGGGTGATGGAGCGGCTGGTGCGCGGCGAGGCGCAGAAGCGCGAGATCGACATGCTGCTCGACGTGACCAAACAGGTCGAAGGCCACACGATCTGCGCGCTGGGCGATGCGGCGGCGTGGCCGATCCAGGGCCTGATGCGGCATTTCCGCGGCGAGGTGGAGCGGCGTATCGACGAGTTTTCGCGCAATGCGCACCGGGCAGAGCCGGTGATGGTGGCGGCGGAATAGAGAAGAATTTGAAGCGGGCGATTGCCCGATCTGAAGTACGGGCAAGAGCCCGATCTGAGGAAACAGGCCGGGGCATACGGAAGAAACGACCAGGAGACTACCTATGTCGCTGAATTCGAGACCCGAACATTTGATGCCAGATTTGGACCCGTTCGAGAAGATGAACCAGGACCTGACCAGGATGATGCCGATGGCCAGCGCCGTCAATCTCCTGGCGCACCCTGTCGCGGGTGCGGCAGCGATGTCGGCGCTCGGCATCGGGCTTGCCAATCATGCCTTTGGGTTGTGGATGGGCGTGCTCTCGGGCGCCGCCGAGGCCTCGCAGCGGCTCTTGCAGCCGATCGTCGACGATTTCGATGCCAGGGTAGAACGCTTTTCGCAGACAGGGACAAACTCCTCGACCAAGGCGCGCGCGGCGACGAAAACCTTGATCGCCGAGGCGCAGTCCTTCGCCAGGAACGTGAATGACATAGCCGCGAACAGCATGGATGATGCACGCAGCGTGGTGGATGCGGCTGCCGCACCGGCCGGGTTGATGCCGGAGGATTTCAAGCAGCCCAAGGCAATGGATCGTCCGGAAAACCCGGCAGACCTCAAGGCAATATCGGGCATCGGGCCGAAGCTGGAACAGGTGCTGAACGGCTTGGGCATCTGGACCTACGGCCAGATCGCGACATGGACGCCGGAAGAGATCGCCTGGGTCGACGATTATCTGTCGTTCAAGGGCCGCATCGGTCGCGACAACTGGCTTGGCCAGGCAGCGGCGCTGGCCGCAAAGGCCGAGAGGTAGGCGACGCGATGGAGGTCCACGACAGGCGCGATGTTCTCGACGTGCGCAACGCCATCGTCAGCAATTCCAGTTTCGATGACGTCAACATGTCGAACACCCGGTTTCACGACGTCAACCTGTCGGCGGCCAGGATCCACCGCACCAACCTGAGCAACACCAAGGTGGAAGACGCCAATCTTTCGAACGCGTATTTCACCAACGTAAACATGAGCAACGTGAAGATAGAAAACGCGCAGGTTGCGGGCATGATGATCAACGGCATCAGCCTTGAAGACCTGTTCCAGGCATATGAGACGGCGAAGACCGCCGGGGGCAATTGATGGCAAAGCTCAAGGTCGACGGGAAAGAGATTACTGTACCCGACCACTACACGCTGCTGCAGGCAGCCGAGGACGCCGGCGCCGAAGTGCCGCGCTTCTGCTTCCATGAGCGGCTGTCGATCGCCGGCAATTGTCGCATGTGCCTGATCGAGGTGAAGGGTGGGCCGCCCAAGCCGCAGGCGTCCTGCGCCATGGGCGTGCGCGATCTGCGTCCGGGGCCAAATGGCGAAACGCCGGAAATTTTCACCAACACGCCGATGGTCAAGAAGGCCCGGGAAGGCGTGATGGAATTCCTGCTGATCAACCATCCGCTCGATTGCCCGATCTGCGACCAGGGCGGCGAGTGCGACCTGCAGGATCAGGCGATGGCGTTCGGCGTCGATTCCTCGCGCTATCACGAGAACAAGCGGGCGGTCGAAGACAAGTATATCGGGCCGCTGGTCAAGACGATCATGAACCGCTGCATCCATTGCACGCGCTGCGTCCGCTTCACCACCGAAATTGCCGGCATTTCCGAGCTCGGCCTGATCGGCCGCGGCGAGGACGCCGAAATCACCACCTATCTCGAAAGCGCGATGACATCGGAACTGCAGGGCAACGTCATCGACCTTTGCCCGGTCGGCGCGCTGACCTCCAAGCCCTACGCCTTCCAGGCGCGGCCGTGGGAACTGACCAAGACCGAATCCATCGACGTGATGGACGCAGTCGGCTCGGCGATCCGCGTCGATTCCAGAGGCCGCGAGGTGATGCGCATCCTGCCGCGCACCAACGAGGCGGTGAACGAGGAGTGGATTTCCGACAAGACCCGCTTCATCTGGGACGGCTTGCGCACCCAGCGCCTCGACCGGCCATATGTCCGCAAGAACGGCAAGCTGGCCCCGGCAAGCTGGGCCGAGGCTTTTTCCGCGATCAAGGAAGCGGTGTCGAGCACCGCGCCTGACAAGATCGGCGCCATATCAGGCGATCTCGCCGCCGTCGAGGAGATCTATGCGCTGAAGCTGCTGATGGCCTCGCTCGGCTCGAAGAACACCGACTGCCGCCAGGATGGCGCCGCGCTCGATCCGTCGCTCGGCCGGGCAAGCTATCTCTTCAACCCGACCATCGAGGGCATCGAGCAGGCCGACGCGGTGCTGATCATCGGCGCCAATCCGCGCTTCGAGGCGTCCTTGCTCAACGCCCGCATCCGCAAGCGCTGGCGGCTCGGCAACCTGCCGGTCGGCGTCATCGGCGATGTCGGCGATACGCGCTACGACTATGAGCAGCTCGGCGCCGGACCGGAATCGCTGAAGGATTTGGCCGACGGCAACGGCAAATTCTTCCAGGTGCTGAAGCAGGCGACGCATCCGCTTGTCATCGTCGGTCAGGGCGCGCTGTCGCGCTCGGACGGCGCGGCCGTGCTCGGCCAGGCGGCGAAGCTCAGCCTGGCCGTCAATGCCGCGAGAGCCGACTGGAACGGCTTTGCCGTGCTGCACACTGCGGCGGCGCGTATCGGCGGTCTCGATGTCGGCTTCGTGCCGGGCGAGGGCGGCAAGAACGTCGCCGGCATGCTGGGCGATATGGAGGTGCTGTTCCTGCTCGGCGCCGACGAGATCGACATGACCAGGACCGGCGGCGCCTTCGTCGTCTATATCGGCACGCATGGCGACCACGGCGCGCACCGCGCCGACGTCATCCTGCCGGGCGCCGCCTATACCGAAAAATCGGGCACCTACGTCAACACCGAGGGCCGGGTGCAGCAGACCAACCGCGCCGGCTTCGCGCCGGGCGATGCGCGCGAGGACTGGGCGATCCTGCGGGCGCTGTCGGATGTGCTGGGCAAGAGATTGTCGTTCGATTCGCTGCCGCAGCTGCGTGCAAAGCTTTATGGCGAATACCCGCATCTTGCCCGCATCGACCAGGTCGCGGCCGGCAATGCCGACGATATCGCCAAGGTGGCGAAGCTTGGCGGGCGGCTTGGCAAGGGCAGCTTCACCTCGCCGGTCAAGGATTTCTACCTGACCAACCCGATCGCGCGGGCTTCCGCAGTGATGGCGGAGTGCTCGGCGCTGGCGAAAAACGGTTTTAGGCAGGCGGCGGAATAGCATGGACACCTTCTTCTCCTTCTACGTGCTGCCGGCGCTGCTCATCCTGCTGAAGTCGGTCGTGCTGATCGTCGTGCTGTTGATCTTCGTCGCCTACATCCTGTACGCGGACCGCAAGATCTGGGCGGCGGTGCAGTTGCGCCGCGGCCCGAACGTCGTCGGCCCATGGGGCACGCTGCAGGCTTTCGCCGACCTTCTGAAGTTCGTGTTCAAGGAGCCGGTGATTCCGTCCGGCGCCAACAAGGGCGTTTTTCTGCTGGCGCCCTTGGTTTCGGCGGTGCTGGCGATCTCGGCCTGGGCAGTGATCCCGGTCAACGAGGGCTGGGCGATCGCCAACGTCAATGTCGGCATCCTCTACGTCTTCGCCATCTCCTCGCTCGAGGTCTATGGTGTGATCATGGGCGGCTGGGCGTCCAATTCGAAATATCCGTTCCTCGGCGCGCTGCGCTCGGCGGCGCAGATGGTGTCCTACGAGGTCTCGATCGGCTTCGTCATCGTCACAGTGCTGCTTTGCGTCGGCTCGCTCAACCTGTCCGACATCGTGCTGTCGCAGGCGGACGGGCTGGGAACTCGGGTTGGCCTGCCCAACACCTTCCTCGATTGGCATTGGCTGTCGCTGTTCCCGATGTTCGTCATCTTCTTCATCTCGGCGCTGGCCGAAACCAACCGCCCGCCCTTCGACCTTGTGGAAGCCGAATCGGAACTCGTCGCCGGCCATATGGTCGAATATTCGTCGACGCCGTTCCTGCTGTTCTTCCTCGGCGAATATGTCGCCATCGTGCTGATGTGCGCGCTGGCCACCATCCTGTTCCTCGGCGGCTGGCTGCCTCCGTTCGACTTCGCTCCCTTCACCTGGGTGCCGGGGCTGGTCTGGTTCGTGCTCAAGGTCTGCCTGGTGTTCTTCATGATCTCGATGGTGAAGGCTTTTGTGCCGCGCTACCGCTACGACCAGCTGATGCGGCTCGGCTGGAAGGTCTTCCTGCCGATCTCGCTGGCGATGGTGGTGATTGTCGCCGCGTTCCTCAAGATCACGGGGTTTGCGTGATGGGCGATCCGGCAATCCTGGTGCTTGGCGCCGCTGCTGGCGCCTTGGTGGCATGGCTGACGTCTGTTTTCGCGTTGCCGACTGCGCTGCACATGTTTGGGCGTTCAAAAGGGCTCGGCCTGCCCGTTTCCGTCGAGGAAAAGCAAATGCGCGAGCATTTGATCCGTAGACTCTACCTTGTGGTTTCTCCGCTTGCGTGTGGCGTCATGGGCGCCGCGGTCGCGTTGCAAATGTTTGGGGGTGCTGAATGAGCACGCTGTATCAAGCCGCAAAATCGCTGCTGCTGCAGGATTTCGTCAGCGCGTTCTTCCTGTCGATGCGCCAGTTCTTCGCGCCGAAGGAGACGATCAACTATCCGCACGAAAAGGGGCCGACCAGCCCGCGCTTTCGCGGCGAGCATGCGCTGCGCCGCTATCCGAACGGCGAGGAACGCTGCATCGCCTGCAAATTGTGCGAGGCGATCTGCCCGGCGCAGGCGATCACCATCGAGGCCGGCCCGCGCCGCAATGACGGCACCCGCCGCACCGTGCGCTACGACATCGATATGGTGAAGTGCATCTATTGCGGCTTCTGCCAGGAAGCCTGCCCGGTCGACGCAATCGTCGAGGGACCGAATTTCGAGTTCGCGACCGAGACGCGCGAGGAACTTTATTACGACAAGGACAAGCTCTTGGCCAATGGCGACCGCTGGGAGCGCGAACTGGCGCGCAACATCTCGCTGGACGCGCCGTACCGCTGACATTTGACGCATGGACGGGGCGAGAGGCCTCGTTTAAGGAACACGCGGCTTCGGCACCGGAGGCGGAGCCAAGCCACACACCGAACAGGACGAACGTCCTGTTCGGACAGGAACCCGGGGGAACCCATGCTGAATGGACTAGAGGCGGCCTTTTTCTACCTCTTCGCCTTTGTCGCGGTGGCGTCGGCGTTCATGGTCATTTCGGCGCGTAATCCCGTGCATTCTGTGCTGTTCCTGATCCTGACCTTCTTCAATGCCGCTGGCCTGTTCATGCTGACCGGCGCCGAGTTCCTGGCGATGATCCTGCTCGTCGTCTATGTCGGCGCGGTCATGGTGCTGTTCCTGTTCGTCGTCATGATGCTCGACGTCGATTTCGCCGAGATGAAGGAAGGCGCCCTGCAATACGCGCCGATCGGCGCGCTGGTCGGGCTGATCCTGGCGGCTGAGCTGATCGTCGTGCTTGGCGGCTATACGTTCGCGCCGCAACTGGCGGCGACGGTTGCAAAACCCACTCCGGACCTTGCCGCCCGCTCGAACACGGCAGCGCTCGGCGACATCCTCTATACCGACTACCTCTATTATTTCCAGATTGCCGGCCTTGTGCTGCTGGTCGCCATGATCGGCGCCATCGTGCTGACGCTGCGCCACAAGCCGGGCATCAAGCGGCAGTCGATCGCCGCCCAGGTCGGCCGCACGCCGGCAACGGGAATGGAAATCCGCAAGGTCAAGACGGGCGAAGGAATCTGAGATGGTCGTCGGCATCGCACATTATCTGACCGTATCGGCGATCCTGTTCACGCTCGGCGTGTTCGGCATTTTTCTCAACCGCAGGAACATCATCGTCATCCTGATGTCGATCGAGCTGATCCTGCTTGCGGTCAACATCAATTTCGTCGCCTTCTCGGCAGCGCTAGGCGATCTCGTCGGACAGGTGTTCGCGCTGTTCGTGCTGACGGTCGCAGCGGCTGAAGCGGCGATCGGCCTCGCCATTCTCGTCGTCTTCTTCCGCAACCGCGGCTCGATCGCGGTCGAAGACGTGAACATGATGAAGGGTTGACGGAAACCACCATGTATCAGGCCATCGTCTTCCTTCCTCTGCTCGGCTTCCTGATCGTCGGCCTGTTCGGCACGTCGCTCGGCGCCAAGGCGTCCGAATACATCACCTCCGGCTTCCTGGTGATATCAGCCGTGCTGTCGTGGGTCGCCTTCTTCGCCGTCGGCTTCGGCGAGGGCGAGGTGTTCACCGTGCCGGTGCTGCGCTGGATCCAGTCGGGCGGGTTGGAAGCCGCATGGGCACTGCGCATCGACACGCTGACGGTGGTGATGCTGGTCGTCGTCAACACGGTGTCGGCGCTGGTCCACATCTACTCCATCGGCTACATGCATCACGACCCGAACCGGCCGCGCTTCTTCGCCTATCTGTCGCTGTTCACCTTCGCCATGCTGATGCTGGTGACGGCCGACAACCTCGTGCAGATGTTCTTCGGCTGGGAAGGCGTCGGCCTCGCCTCCTATCTGCTGATCGGCTTCTGGTACAAGAAGCCGTCGGCCAATGCCGCCGCGATCAAGGCCTTCGTCGTCAACCGCGTCGGCGATTTCGGTTTCGCGCTCGGCATCTTCGGCGTGTTCGTGCTGTTCGGCTCGGTCAATCTCGGCACCATCTTCGCCAATGCGGCGACGTTCATTCCGGCCGAAGGCGCGCCGGAGGGCGCTGCCGTGCTGACCTTCCTCGGCTATGCGCTCGACAAGCAGGCTGCGATGACCGTCGTCTGCCTCTTGCTGTTCATGGGCGCCATGGGCAAGTCGGCGCAGGTGCCGCTGCACACCTGGCTGCCGGACGCCATGGAAGGCCCGACGCCGGTCTCGGCGCTCATCCATGCCGCCACCATGGTGACGGCCGGCGTGTTCATGCTGGCGCGGCTGTCGCCGCTGTTCGAGCTGTCGCATTCGGCGCTGATCGTGGTCACCTTCATCGGCGCTTTCACCGCCTTCTTCGCGGCGACCGTCGGCCTCGTCCAGAACGACATCAAGCGCGTCATCGCCTATTCGACCTGCTCGCAGCTCGGCTACATGTTCGTGGCGCTCGGCGTCGGCGCCTATGGCGCGGCGATCTTCCATCTGTTCACGCATGCCTTCTTCAAGGCGCTGCTGTTTCTTGGCTCCGGCTCGGTGATCCACGCCGTCTCCGATGAACAGGACATGCGCAGGATGGGCGGCCTCAGAACGCTCATTCCGAAGACCTACTGGATGATGGTGATCGGCACGCTGGCGCTGACCGGCGTCGGCATTCCGGTGACGGTCATCGGCACCGCCGGCTTCTTCTCCAAGGACGCGATCATCGAAAGCGCCTTTGCCGCGCACAATCCGGTCGCCGGCCTTGCCTTCGTGCTGCTGGTCGTCGCTGCCTGCTTCACCAGCTTCTATTCCTGGCGGCTGATCTTCATGACCTTCCACGGCCAGCCGCGGGCGAGCCACGAGGTTATGCACCATGTCCATGAATCGCCGCCGGTCATGCTGGTGCCGCTGTACATCCTGGCGGCGGGCGCGCTGTTCGCCGGCGTGATCTTCCATGGCGCCTTCATCGGCGAGGGCTATGCCGAGTTCTGGAAGGCGTCGCTGTTCACGCTGCCGGACAACCACATCCTGCACGACATCCACGAAGTGCCGTTTTGGGTGAAGCTGTCGCCGTTCGTCGCCATGCTGATCGGCTTTGCGATTGCCTGGCAATTCTACATCCGCGCGCCGGAGATGCCGAAGAACCTGGCGGCGCAGCATCGCGGGCTCTACGCCTTCCTGCTCAACAAGTGGTATTTCGACGAGCTCTTCGATTTCCTGTTCGTGCGGCCGGCAAAACGCCTCGGCCACTTCCTGTGGAAGACCGGTGACGGCACCGTGATCGACGGACTTGGTCCTGACGGGGTTTCGGCGCGCGTCGTCGACGTCACCAACCGGGTCGTCAAACTGCAGACCGGCTACCTCTATCACTATGCCTTCGCCATGCTGATCGGCGTTGCCGCATTCGTCACCTGGATGATGCTCTGATGACCGCCTGGCCGATCCTCTCGCTGGTCACCTTCCTGCCGCTGGTTGGTGTGCTGTTCATTCTGCTGATCAACGACGACAGCGAGAATGCCCGCCGCAACATCCGCGCCATAGCGTTGTGGACGACTGGTATCACCTTCATCATCTCGCTGTTCATCTGGACCGGCTTCGACAATGCGGAGCCCGGCTTCCAGTTCGTCGAGAAGTTTGCCTGGCTGGATTCCGGCATCTCCTACCATATCGGCGTCGACGGCATCTCCATGCTGTTCGTCATCCTGACCACCTTCCTGATGCCGCTCTGCATCCTGGCTTCGTGGGAATCAATCGAGAAGCGCGTCAAGGCCTACATGATCGCCTTCCTGCTGCTGGAGACGCTGATGATCGGCGTGTTCTGCGCGCTCGACATCGTCTTGTTCTACGTCTTCTTCGAGGCCGGCCTGATCCCGATGTTCATCATCATCGGCGTGTGGGGCGGCAAGCGGCGCGTCTACGCCTCGTTCAAGTTCTTTCTCTATACGCTGGCCGGCTCGGTGCTGATGCTGCTTGCCATCATGGCGATGTTCTTCCAGTCCGGCACCACCGACATCCCGACGCTCCTGACGCACAACTTCCCGGCCTCCATGCAGACCTGGCTATGGCTCGCCTTCTTCGCGTCTTTCGCCGTGAAGATGCCGATGTGGCCGGTGCACACCTGGCTGCCGGACGCGCATGTCGAGGCGCCGACGGCCGGTTCGGTGATCCTGGCCGCCATCCTGCTTAAGATGGGCGGATATGGCTTCCTGCGCTTCTCCCTGCCGATGTTTCCGATCGCCTCGGAGATGTTTGCGCCGCTGGTCTTCGCGCTGTCCGTCGTCGCCATCATCTACACCTCGCTGGTGGCGCTGATGCAGGAGGACATGAAGAAGCTGATCGCCTATTCGTCGGTCGCCCATATGGGCTTCGTCACCATGGGCATCTTCGCGATGAACCAGGAAGGCGTCCAGGGGGCGATCTTCCAGATGCTGTCGCACGGCCTGGTCTCCGGCGCGCTGTTCCTGTGCGTCGGCGTCATCTACGACCGCATGCACACGCGCGACATCGACGCCTATGGCGGGCTGGTCAACAACATGCCGAAATACGCCACCGTGTTCATGATCTTCACCATGGCCAATGTCGGCCTGCCCGGCACCAGCGGCTTCGTCGGCGAGTTCCTGACCATGCTCGGCGTGTTCCGGGTCAACACCTGGGTGGCGTTCTTCGCCGCCACCGGCGTCATCCTGTCGGCGGCCTATGCGCTGTGGCTGTATCGCCGGGTGATCTTCGGCGCGCTGACCAAGGACAGCCTGAAAGGCCTGCTCGACCTGTCGACGCGCGAGAAGGTGATCATCTACCCGCTGGCCGTGCTGGTCATCTTCTTCGGCGTCTACCCGGCGCCGGTCTTCGACGCGACCGCCGCATCGGTCAAGGCGCTCGTCACCAATGTCACCGCATCCATCGACACCGCGCAGACCGCGGCGGCGAACTGACCCGAGAGGTTTGCGAACCATGACGCCGGACCTTCTCTCCAGCCTGTCGCTGTCGACGCCAGAGCTGATCCTCGCCGTCGGCGCCCTGGCGCTGCTGATGCTCGGCGCCTATTCGCGCGCCAACACCACCACCACGGTCAGCGGCCTTGCCGTCGCCGTCCTGGTGGTTGCCGGCCTCTGGACGATCCTTTCCACCGGGCAGGGCAACGCTTACGGCGAAGCCTTCGTCCAGGATCCCTTCGCCCGCTTCATGAAGGTGCTGGCGCTGATCGGGTCGGCGGTGACGCTGGTCATGTCGATGCGCTTCGCCAAGGCGGAGCATTTCGACAAGTTCGAGTATCCGGTGCTGATCCTGCTGTGCACGCTCGGCATGATGCTGATGATCTCTGCCAACGGCATGATCGGGCTTTATCTCGGCCTCGAACTGCAGTCGCTGGCGATCTACGTGCTGGCGGCGATCAACCGGGACAATCTGCGCTCGACCGAGGCGGGACTCAAGTACTTCGTACTTGGGGCGCTGTCGTCGGGCATGCTGCTCTACGGCATCAGCCTCGTCTACGGCTACACCGGCAACACCGGCTTCCAGGAGATCGCCGCAGCACTTGGCGGCGGCGAGCGGCAGCTTGGCCTGGTCTTCGGCCTGGTCTTCGTGCTGGCCGGCCTTGCCTTCAAGATATCGGCGGTGCCGTTCCACATGTGGACGCCCGACGTCTATGAAGGCGCGCCGACGCCGGTGACGGCCTTCCTCGCTGCGGCGCCGAAGATGGCGGCGATGGCGCTGATCGTGCGCGTCACCATGGACGCCTTCCAGCCGATCGCCGCCGACTGGCAGCAGATCATCGTCTTCATCTCGATCGCCTCGATGCTGCTCGGCGCCTTTGCGGCTATCGGCCAGACCAACATCAAGCGGCTGATGGCCTATTCCTCGATCGGCCATATGGGCTACGCCCTGGTCGGCCTCGCCGCCAACAGCCAGGCCGGCGTGCGCGGCGTCGCCATCTACATGCTGATCTATCTGGTGATGACGCTCGGCACCTTCGCCTTCATCCTCGCCATGCGGCGCAAGGAAGGCAATGTCGAACAGATCGGCGATCTCGCCGGGCTGTCATCGACCAATCCGATCATGGCGACGATCCTGACCATCCTGATGTTCTCGCTGGCCGGCATTCCGCCGCTCGCCGGCTTCTGGGGGAAATGGTACGTGTTCCTTGCCGCCATCCACGCCAACCTCTACGCGCTGGCGATCATCGGCGTGCTGGCCTCGGTGGTGGGCGCTTATTATTATCTGCGGATCATCAAGATCATGTGGTTCGACGAACCGGTCGGCGGCTTCGTGCCGATGGCGACCGAGCTTCGCATCGTGCTTGGCGTCTGCGGCGCCTTCGTGCTGTTCTATGTGCTGATCGGCGGGCCGATCGGCACCTATGCCGAAGCCGCCGCCAAGACATTCTTCTGACGGGATGGCGTTTCGGCTGGCTCCAACAGCGGCCTCGGAAGGGTTCCGGCTCGAGGCACATGACACGGTCGGTTCGACCAATGCGCTGGCGCTCGACCGTGCGCGGGCGGGAGATCCGGGCAAGCTCTGGGTCGTTTCGAAAAAACAGGAAAGCGGGCGTGGCCGGCGCGGCCGGGTCTGGGCGACGCCCGAGGGCAATCTGGCGGCGACCCTGCTGGTGGTCACCAATGCCGAGCTTCGCTTGGCCGCGACGCTCGGCTTCGTCGCCGGGCTGGCGCTGGCCGATGCGCTCGACGCCGTCGTGCCGAAGGGCAGGATCGCAATCGGCCTCGACGGCGGCAGCGATGGAAAAAACCGTTTCGAGCTGAAATGGCCGAACGATGTGCTTGCCTCCGGCGCCAAGCTTGCCGGCATCCTGCTGGAATCGGCGATACTCGAAGGCGATCGCTTTGCGGTGGCGGTCGGCATCGGTGTCAATGTGGTGGCATACCCCAAGGATTTGCCTTATCCCGCGACATCGCTTGGCGCGCTGGGCGCTGCTTGCGATGCCGAGACATTGTTTCTGGCGCTGTCGGATGCCTGGAGCGAGAATGCGCGGCTGTGGAACGATGGGCGCGGGCTGGCCGCCGTCAGGCGGCGCTGGCTGGCGCGTGCGGCAGGGCTTGGCGGGCAGGTTGCTGTCAGAATTGACGGTAATGTGGTGCGCGGCACGTTCGAGACCATTGACGAGGACTGCCGTTTCGTGATCCGCGACGATGAGGGTTCGGTTCTGACGATCGCCGCCGGCGACGTGCATTTCGGTGCGGTCGCGTCGGCCCAGGTTTGACAGGCCCCCAGGTTTGGCAGGCCAAGGTTTTGACAGGCCAAGTTTTTTACGGGCTCAGGTTTGACTGGCCCCAGAGTTTGACGGGCTTGGGTTGACCGGCCAGGAAAGGAATGATCATGGCGACAGCGGAAAACGCCGAACTCGTCTTCGTGCCGCTTGGCGGCGTCGGCGAGATCGGCATGAACTTCGCCCTCTATGGCTACGGGCCGGCCAATGCGCGCGACTGGATCGTCGTCGATGTCGGCGTGACCTTTCCCGATGCCAGCCTGCCTGGCGTCGACCTGGTGCTGCCTGACACGCGCTTCATCGAGGAGAACATCGCCAATCTGCGTGGCATCGTCATCACGCACGCGCATGAGGACCACTACGGCGCGCTGCTCGACACATGGCCGAAGCTCAAGGCGCCGGTCTGGATGACGCCGTTCGGCGCTGGATTGCTGGAAGCCAAGCGGCAGGGCGAGCAGGGCGCACCAAAGATCCCGGTGACGATCTACCGCGCCGGTGAAAAGTTCAGCGTCGGCCCGTTCGAGATCGAGGCCATCCCGGTCGCGCATTCGATTCCCGAGCCGATGTCGCTGGCGATCACCTCGCCGGCCGGCACCGTCATCCACACCGGTGATTGGAAGATCGATCCGGCGCCGACGATTGGTCCGCTGACCGACGAGGCGCGCTTTCGCGCCTATGGCGACAAGGGCGTGCTGGCGTTGATCTGTGATTCCACCAATGCGCTGCGGGAAGGGGTGTCGCCGTCGGAAGTCGCGGTTGGCGAGGGCCTCAAGGGCGTCATCCAGAGCGCCAAGGGCCGCGTTGCGGTCACCACCTTTTCCTCCAATGTCGGACGCATCGTCTCCATTGCCAAGGCGGCACGCGATGCCGGCCGGCAGTGCCTGGTGCTCGGCCGCTCGCTGAAGCGGGTCATCGATGTTGCCGGCGAACTCGGCTACATGGATGGGCTGCCCGAATTCATCGCCGAGGAGGACTTTGGCTTCATCCCGCGCGAAAACCTCGTCATCATCTGCACCGGCAGCCAGGGCGAGCCGCTTGCGGCGCTGGCGAAACTGTCGCGCGAGGAGATGAAATCGGTGTCGCTGACGGCAGGCGATACGGTGGTGTTTTCCTCGCGTACCATTCCCGGCAACGAGAAGGGTATCCTTGAGATCAAGAACCGTCTGATCGATCTCGGTGTCAAGATCATCGAGGACGGTGATGCGCTGGTGCATGTCTCGGGCCATCCGCGCCGCAGCGAGCTGCGCAAGATGTATGAATGGGTGCGGCCGCAGATCGGCGTTCCCGTGCATGGCGAGGCGGCGCATCTGGTGGCGCAGGGATCGCTGATGTCGGTGTCCGGCATCGGCCAGGTGGCGCAGGTGCGCAACGGCGACATGCTGCGGCTCTATCCCGGTGCGGCGGCGATCATCGACCAGGTGCCGTTCGGCCGCATCTACAAGGACGGCAGGCTGATCGGCACCGACCAGGCGATGGGCATTCGCGACCGGCGCAAGCTGTCTTTCGCCGGCCATGTCGCGGTCAATGTCGTGCTCGACGACAAATATGAGCTCGCCGGCGATCCCGATCTGGTCGCCATCGGCGTCGCCGAGGCCGATGGCCGCGGCGAGAGCCTGGAGGACCTGATGATCGATGCGGCAATCGGCGCCGTGGACTCCATCCCCCGTCAGCGCCGAAGAGATCTCGACCTCGTGCAGGAGGCAGTGCGCCGCGCCGTCCGTGGCGCCGCCAATGAAGCCTGGGGCAAGAAGCCGCTGGTGACGGTGTTCGTCACAAGGTAAGGGAATAGGGGAGTAGGGCAGTACGGCAGTAGGGGGAGAAAGTCGTTTTTCCCTACTCCCATATTGCCTTACTGCCCTGAGGAAAACCAATGCTTGGACGCCTGAACCATGTCGCGCTTGCCGTGCCGGATCTGGCTGCGGCGACAGCGGCTTATCGCGACACGCTCGGCGCCCGGGTGACCGCGCCGCAGGCGCTGCCGGAGCATGGCGTGACGGTGGTGTTCGTCGATGTCGGCAATACCAAGATCGAATTGCTGGAGCCGCTTGGTGAGGGTTCGCCGATCGCGGCATTCCTCGAGAAGAACCCAACGGGCGGCATGCATCATCTGTGCTATGAGGTCGACGACATTCTTGCCGCGCGAGATCACCTCAAGGCCAGCGGCGCCCGTGTCCTCGGCGACGGCAACCCGAAGACCGGCGCGCATGGCAAGCCGGTGCTGTTCCTGCATCCCAAGGATTTCTTCGGCACGCTGGTCGAACTGGAGCAAGCATGAGCTGGGTTTCATTTCTCGCCCTGTTCTTCATCACATGGTGGGTGGTGCTGTTCGCCATCCTGCCGTTCAGCCTGAGGACGCAGGACGAGGATGAGGACGTGACGCTGGGCACGGTATCCAGCGCGCCGCGCGGACCGCATATGCTGCGCGCGGTGCTGCGGACGACGATCGTCACGCTGGTTCTACTTGGCATCTTTTATGGCATGACGCGGGGGCTCGGCCTCGGCATCGACGACATCCCGCACATCGTGCCGGATTTCAGCCGGAGTCCCGAAAACTAGACCGCCGGGTACGGCTGGCCACATCTTGCATGCGAGCACCAATCCGGGCTGGAAGCCGATGCAGGTTCCGAACCGGCTGTGCTGGCGCCAGGTAAAGCGGTTTAGCAATTTGTCGTGCTAACCAAATGATTGCACAAAAAAAATGCAAGGCACGAGGCCTTGCAATTAAACGCGTCCGATCTGTTTCCGGTATCCGGCGGCAGCGAGTAACCGCGCCTAGATCGCATCCTCCCAAGACTTTGACCGCGTAGGAGAGCAGATTTCTTTCCGCCCTCTCGTTTATCGGCGCACATTAGACCAAGCCGGGTGAAAATGTCACGCAGAATTTTGCCCGGAAATAAGCAATCTCGTGCTGCACTGCACAATAGTATGGCAGGCGTTGCTTGCGAAACGACCAGCAAGGCGAACGCGGCACTGCGGCGCCTTTGCGACGCCCCATCGGGCGCCCAGTTGGCGCGGGGGCGGGTTTCCATTCCGTCATGAAATGGCTATGAAGCCGGGGCAAGCAAGCCTGCGCTGCGCCGATTCCGGTGCGGCAATCCTCTCTCTCACGGACCGGTCCATGCGTTTGTCGCGCTATTTCCTGCCTATCCTTAAAGAAAATCCGCGCGAGGCCGAAATCGTCTCGCACCGGCTGATGCTGCGCGCCGGCATGATCCGCCAGCAGGGGCAAGGCAGTTTTTCCTGGCTGCCGCTCGGCAAGAGGGTGCTGGACAAGGTCTGCCGGATCGTTCGCGAGGAGCAGGACCGGGCCGGCGCGCTTGAGATCCTGATGCCGACCATCCAGTCGGCCGAGCTGTGGCGCGAAAGCGGCCGCTATGACGATTATGGCAAGGAGATGCTGCGCATCAAGGACCGGCAGGATCGGGACATGCTCTATGGACCGACCAACGAGGAGGTGGTCACCGAGATTTTCCGCGCCTATGTGAAGTCCTACAAGGATCTGCCGCTCAATCTCTATCACATCCAGTGGAAATTCCGCGACGAGGTGCGGCCGCGCTTCGGCGTCATGCGCAGCAGAGAGTTCCTGATGAAGGACGCCTATTCCTTCGATCTCGACTTCGAAAGCGCCAGGGCGGCCTATAACAGGATGTTCGTGTCCTATCTCAGGACGTTCACGCGCATGGGGCTGCAGGCAATCCCGATGCGTGCCGATACCGGGCCGATCGGCGGCGACCTCAGCCACGAATTCATCATCCTGGCCGAAACCGGCGAGAGCCAGGTCTATTGCCATCGCGACTATCTCGCACTTGATGTGCCGGGGGCGGACACGGACTTCTCCAACGATGCCGAGATCGGCGACATCGTCAAGAAATGGACGACGCCTTATGCGGCGACCGACGAGATGCACGACGAGGCGGCGTGGGAGAAGGTCGCGACAAGCGACCGGGTCTCGGCGCGCGGCATCGAGGTCGGCCATATCTTCCATTTCGGCGACAAATATTCGAAGCCGATGGGCGCCAAGGTGACCGGGCCCGACGGCAAGGATCATTTTGCTTCCGGAGGTTCCTACGGCATCGGCCCGACGCGGCTGGTCGCGGCGATCATCGAGGCCAGCCACGACGACAACGGCATCATCTGGCCGGAGGCGGTGGCGCCTTTCGACGTCGGCCTGATCAATATGAAAGCCGGCGACGCCGACTGCGACCGCATCTGCGATGAACTCTATGCAGCGTTTGTCGCCGTCGGCAAGGACGTGCTTTACGACGACACCGATCAGCGGCCGGGCGGCAAGTTCGCCACAGCCGACCTGATCGGGCTGCCGTGGCAGGTGATCGTCGGGCCGCGCGGCGTGGCCGCCGGCGAGGTCGAGATCAAGAACCGCAGGAACGGCGAGCGTGAGACGCTGCCGATCGAAGACGTGAAGAAACGCTTCGGTTTTGCCGGATGAGTGGAGCGGCAGCAGCTAAACCCATGGCCGCCGGAGCTTTTTCCGTGTTTGAACGCATGGTCGCGTGGCGCTATCTGCGCTCGCGCCGCAAGGAGACGGTGATCTCCGTCATTGCCTCGATCTCGTTCCTCGGCATCATGCTGGGCGTCGCCACGCTGATCGTCGTGATGGCTGTCATGAACGGCTTTCGCGCCGAGCTTCTGACGCGCATCCTCGGCGTCAACGGCCATCTGATCGTGCAGCCGCTCGACATGCCGCTGGAGGACTATGCGCAGATCGCCGGCCGCATCAACGGCGTGCCCGGCGTCCAATACGCCATTCCGCTGATCGACGGCCAGGTGCTGGCGCAAGGCAATGTTGGCGGCGGGTCGGGGGCGCTGGTGCGCGGCATACGCGGCGAGGACCTGGGCAAGATTTCAATCGTCGCCAACAATATCCAGCAGGGCTCGATCGCCGGCTTCGACACAGGCGAGGGCGTCGCCATCGGCAGCCGCATGGCCGACAATCTTGGTCTTGTGCTCGGCGACACCATCACGCTTATCGCCCCCGACGGCGATGTCACGCCGCTCGGCACGACACCGCGCATGAAGGGTTACCCGATCACGGCGATCTTCGAGGTCGGCATGTCGGAATATGACAGCTCCATCGTCTACATGCCGTTTTCGGAAGCGCAGCTCTATTTCAACATGGATGGCCGGGCCCAGGCGATCGAGATCTATGTCGACAATCCCGACAATGTCGAGGCGCTGAAGCCGAAGGTCGAGGAGGCATCGCAGCGGCCGATAACCATGGTCGACTGGCGAGAACGAAACCGGACATTCTTCGATGCGCTGCAAGTGGAGCGCAACGTCATGTTCATGATCCTGACGCTGATCGTGCTGGTTGCCGCGCTCAACATCATTTCGGGGCTGATCATGCTGGTCAAGGACAAGGGCCACGATATCGCCATCCTGCGCACCATGGGCGCCACGCGCGGCGCGATCCTGCGCATCTTCCTGATGACGGGGGCGGCGATAGGCGTGGTGGGCACCCTCGCCGGCGTCCTGCTCGGCGTCGTCATCTGCCTGAACGTCGAGCGCATTCGCCAGTTCTTCTCCTGGCTGGCCGGCGAAAGGCTGTTCAATCCCGAGCTCTATTTCCTGAGCCAGTTGCCTGCCCGCATGGACGCCAGCGAGACGATCTCGGTGGTGCTGATGGCGCTGGTGCTGTCGTTCCTGGCGACGCTGTTTCCGGCATGGCGCGCGGCCAGGCTCGATCCGGTCGAAGCGCTGAGGTACGAATGATGGCCGATGCCATTATCGAGCTGAAGAGCGTCGAGCGGCATTATGTCCAGGGGCCGCGCAAGCTGACCATCCTCAACGGCGCCGATTTTTCGTTGAAGCGCGGGGAGATCGTGGCGCTGGTGGCGCCTTCGGGCACCGGCAAATCGACGCTGTTGCACACCGCCGGACTGCTGGAGCGGCCGGACGCCGGCGATGTCATTCTGGCCGGCCGCGCCTGCGGGCGGCTTTCCGACGACGAGCGAACGGCGATCCGCCGCAACGATGTCGGCTTCGTCTATCAGTTCCATCACCTGCTGCCCGAGTTCACGGCGCTGGAAAACATCATGATGCCGCAACTGATAAAAGGGCTGACGCGCAAGGAGGCTGCCGAGCGGTCGGCGCAACTGCTCGACTACATGCAGATCGGCAAACGCGCGCAGCACCGGCCGTCCGAACTGTCCGGCGGCGAGCAACAGCGCGTCGCCATCGCCCGCGCCGTCGCCAATGCGCCGCTGGTGCTGCTGGCCGACGAGCCGACCGGCAACCTCGACCCGGTCACCGCCTCCTATGTGTTCGAGGCACTGGGGGCGCTGGTCCGGCAATCGGGCCTGGCGGCGCTGATCGCCACCCACAATCACGAGCTTGCCTCGCGCATGGACCGTCGCGTCACGCTCGCCGACGGCAAGGTTGTTCCGCTCTAGGTGTGCTGTCTGGCTGCATCTCCCCACGCGCAGCCAGCGCGGAAACAGTGAAATCCGATCTCAACCTTTCCTTAACCGTGCCGAACTGAGCGCCCGAATTTCGCGACACGCTCTGACTGAGGCCGTTGACTTTCGAACAAAATCAGAACAAAATGGGAACATACTGAAAACAGGAGAGCGTTATGACCGGTCTTGTTCAGGATGTCGTGTCACTGGTGTGCATGAGCACGTTTCTCATTTCCATGGCGATCTGGATCGGAGCGATGTGAGGCAGCGCGCCCGTTCTTCACGGGTGAGGGGCGGCGTCGGAGCTCTGCGGTTCAGCGCCGCCTTGTCAGCCGGCCTTGCGGGCTGTTTCGACAAGCGGAGCTGCGGTGGGTCCGAAGACATCCTCGAAGGCGGATTTCAGCGCGAGATCAAGATCGGCCATTGCCAGGGGAAGGCCGAGGTCGACGAGGCTGGTGACGCCGTGGTCCTGCACACCGCACGGCACGATGCCGCTGAAGTGGCTGAGATCCGGCTCGACATTGATGGCGATGCCGTGAAAGCTCACCCAGCGCCTCAGCCTGATGCCGATGGCGGCGATCTTGTCCTCGGCGAGCGATCCGTCGGGCAGGGCGGGGCGATCCGGCCGCACCACCCAGACGCCGACACGGTTCTCGCGCCGTTCGCCGCGCACGTTGAAAGCGGCCAGCGTGCCGATGATCCATTGTTCAAGTGCCGCGACGAAGGCGCGGACATCCTCGCGCCGCCGCTTCAGGTCGAGCATCACATAAGCGACCCGCTGGCCCGGCCCATGATAGGTATATTCGCCGCCGCGTCCCGCCGCGAACACCGGAAAACGTTCGGGCTCGATCAGGTCCTCGATGCGGGCGCTGGTGCCGGCGGTGTAGAGCGGCGGGTGCTCGACCAGCCAGACCATCTCGCCGGCG
The DNA here is from genome assembly GCF_055811435.1 of Mesorhizobium sp. WSM4837. NCBI lineage: Bacteria > Pseudomonadati > Pseudomonadota > Alphaproteobacteria > Hyphomicrobiales > Phyllobacteriaceae > Mesorhizobium > Mesorhizobium sp. WSM4837. The sequence goes on along the minus strand of NZ_JBVVQE010000021.1, from coordinate 72,369 downwards.
GCGCCGCCTCGGATCGCTTCGGCACGCGCCTCCATCACGGCAAGCGCATCCGGATAGGCGGTGAGGCCGGGTTCGATCCGCCATTCGACCGGCGCCGAACCGGGCAGGGGCAGGAACGACGTGGCGATCTGGCTGCGTTCTGTCATGGTGTGTCTCGTGTCGCCTCACATATGGCGGCAATCGGGTGAAACGTCCAGTTGCGAGCGCGTTTCAGCTCTTTGGAGGGTTATGCCGAAGCCCGGGCAATTATTGCGCGACGCGCCCTTGTTTCGCTGGAAACGATTTGCTACACGCCGCGAGCCGGTTCGTTCCGGCTCCTACCACGTGCGGTCGTGGCGGAATTGGTAGACGCGCAGCGTTGAGGTCGCTGTGGGGCAACCCGTGGAAGTTCGAGTCTTCTCGACCGCACCAGCTTTATCCAATAAGCTGTTATTTTTATTGTGCGTTTTTTGTTTCCCTGCAGTCCTTCCAAGACTGCTTGTGCAAACTGAACACTGCGCGAACCCGTTGCTGTTTGGATGCGGAATGCCGCGCCCTGACCGCGTGGTTTGACCCGCCATCATATGCCAGCTGCTTCAAAGACCGAACCGTGCCGCGAAACGGACACGTGGGAATGCTCGGCGAAAAATGCGCTTTCCACGCAAGCGGCTGTATATTGATGTGATTGCGCGGCAAAATAGCCCGCTAGTGCATTATCTCAAGGCTTGTTTGCGGACGCGACTTTCCAGCCGCATGAGCAAATAATCGACCTCTTGTCTGGCCGCCGCCGACAATGCACTGCCCGGCTTGCGCTGGGCGTCCGACGCGATGGCGCCGCGCTTCATCATCACATATTTTCGTACCGCAAGCCCCACGCCGGGTTGCTGCTCATAGCGCAGATAGGGCAGGTGGGCGTCGAAAAGATCGTGCGCCTTGTCGCGCTCGCCGGCGGCGGACAGTTTCACCATGTCGACCAGCATGTCGGGGAAGGCATAGCCGGTCATCGCGCCGTCGGCGCCGCGCTCCATCTCGAAGTCGAGAAAGAGGCCGCCATTACCGGTAAGGATCGACAGCGGCCGCAGCGAGCCGTCCTTCTGGAAGTCGCGCAGCGCGCTGATCTTCTCCAGGCCCGGCCAGTCCTCGTGCTTGAGCATGAAGCAGGCCGGGTTGTCGGTGACGATGCGGCGGATGACGGCCGGCGTCATGATCACCGAGAGGGTCAGCGGATAATCCTGCAGGACGAAAGGAACATCCTCGCCGACCGCTTCGGATGCGTTGCGGAAGTAGGTGACGATCTGGTCGTCGGTGCGCAGCGCCGGCGGCGGCGCGATCATCACGCCCTGCGCGCCAAGCTCCATCGCGGCGCGCGCAAGGCTGCGCATGGCGGCGAAGCCAGGGGCGGAGACGCCGACGATGACCGGCAGCCTAGTGCGCGCCACGACACGTTTGACGATCTCGATCGATTCGCCGGCGTCGAGCTTCGGGGCCTCACCCATGATGCCGAGGATTGTCATCCCATCGACGCCGCAGCGCTCGTAGAAATCGACCATCGAATCAAGCGATTCCCAGTCGATCTTGCCATCCGCCTCGAACGGCGTCGGGGCAATGGTGTAGACGCCTTTGGTGTCAGCGCCGATGGCCATGAGCTCCTCCTAAATCCAGCTTTCAATCATAGCGCAGGACCGACGGTCCGATCCAACCCGGCAGTCGGTCCGGACGGGCGGGGTCCCGTTCGTCGTTCCATCGTATGCGGACAACTGGTTGGCCGATCTGGACAATGGCTGCACGGGATTGCGCCGCGGGTCGAAACCCGCGGAAAAGAGAAGGTCTTGCGCCGTCGGACAATGCAATCATGCTCTGCGAGCCGTCAACCTTATTACGCCGCGAGTTCAGCAGTTGCAGGCGGCGATCCGTGCGGCGATTGACCTCAAGGACTGTCGATCCTGGGGAATGACTTTGCCAAAGTCAAAATCCAGCCTTAACCTTCTGCAATGCATTCCAGGTCGAGCATCCGGTTTTGCCTGGGAAAGCCGCACGCAACGGAGCCCTATTTATGAGTGACAGCCAGGTAAGGATTGCGGCCGGGAACACCATTCGAAGCCTGCATGCCGATCTGCCGGTCAACGCCACCTTCCATATCTGGCTCAAGGCGACCAGGCCGGACGTTCCAGGCTCGCTGTCGTTTTCCAACGTTCGCGGCAAGTTCGGCGAGGTGAGCGTCGCGAACGCCGAAGAGCATGAATTCAGAATTTTTCACGTCTTCGGCGGCGGCAGTGTCGAACTGGATTACGATGCGGATCAGACCTCGGTTTCGGTTGCCTACTGGTTCGCATTGGCCGACGTGCTGGAGACAGGCATTACAGTTCTCCACACCAATCCGGGAAATGCCCCACCGAACATCCCCGACAGCTATCATTTTCGTCCGCCGTTCGGCTGGATGAACGATCCGAACGGATTTGGCCGGTTTGGAGGCCGCCCACATCTGTTCTATCAGCATTATTCGCATGGCCTTCGCTGGAACACGATGCATTGGGGGCACGCCGTCTCTTCGGATTATTTGCGGTGGCGTCACATGCCAATCTTCCTGTTTCCGTCGGAAGATCTCACCGCCAGGCCCGACAAACGGGGCGGCGCCTATTCCGGCTCGGCCATCCCGCTTGCCGATGGCCCGGGCATTCGCGTCTTTTTCACCGAGCAGGTACAGGACCGTATCCCGGAACAGCAGATCCAACTCACGGCCACTTCCAGCGACCTCATCATGGCGGGAGACGCGCACGTCATCCTGCCATACCGCCCGCTTGACCAGGGATTGACAGCGGATTTTCGTGACCCATACGTCTTCAGGGGACCGGATGGCCTTTGGAAAATGCTGCTGGGCAGCCAGAGCGATGAAGGCGGCGTTGTCCTGCTCTACGAAACCCGTGACCATACGGCCGCCACCGGCTGGACGTATGTCGGCAAGCTTCTGGTCGAGAAACACTATCGGACGACGGCGATCGAATGTCCCTGTCTGCTGCCGCTCGACGGGCCTGCGACCGACCCAGCGACGCGCTGGGTCCTGATTCTCGGGCTGATGAACAGTGAAGACCAGTCGACCCGGCGCAAGAACCTGACAATGGCCATTGTCGGCTGGTTCGATGGTCGGACCTTTGCCAAGGAATTCGAACAGGAACTGGACTTCGGGACGGATAATTACGCCTTCCAGGCCTTCGCCGACGGCGATGCCATTGTTGGTATAGGCTGGCTTGCCAACTGGGCCGACACCGGGCCGGCGATCGATTTCCCCACAGCCATGACGTTGCCTCGCAATATCCATCTGTCTGCAGGCGAGTTGCACACCCCGCCCATCGGCGCTGCCGAGAGCCTGCGGAGCCATATTCTGGACCGGACACGCCTCGCAGCCGGAGAGCAGGTAAGCTTTATCAACGGCGCCGTCGAAATCCTGTTCGAGCTGGAAAAGCCGGGTGCCCATTTCCACTTGAAGCTGCAACATCCAACTGTCCGCCTCGAGGTTGTCGTCGACGACGAGGGACTTGCCATTCGTCATGGAGACGACGCAGTGGAATCCCCTCACTATATTGCCAAGGGAGCCCGTCCAAAACGGCTGCGGATATTCCTCGACTACGGATCGATCGAGGTTTTTGCGGATCGCGGTCGTTGGGCCGGCACGAAGCGGATCAGCGGTTTTGAGCCGGTGCAATCGGCACGTCTCATCGCCGAAACGGGCGCCGTACTACACGCGACGGTATGGGCGCTCAAACCGTGACAACCAGATAAATATTTCCAGTTCAGTTTCGGGCGTCCGCAAACACCGACCAATGAACGAGGCCTTCGACGACGCCGAGGGCGAACGGTTCCTTCGCGCTGTAGATCAGCCGGTTGTTCCGCGCCATGTCAAGCAGTTCGGGAAGGGCATTGGCGACGACAATTCCACGCGCCCCCGGCAGCTCGAACATGCTGCGGTCGTTGTTGGTATCGCCGGCGACGACCACCTCATCCAGGCCGATGCCGAGCTCATTGCAGAGCCAGGCCAGCGCCTGACCCTTGTCTGCTGAACGCGGCAGGATGTCGAGATCGCGTCCGCTCGAATAAACCATCGTCACCGACAGGCCGGCCTCGGCCAAAGCGCGCTCGATGCTGGCAAGGGCTTCCGGACTGGCGTCGAGCAGGTACCAGCTCGATTTGAAAGCGTGCTGATAGCCGTCGGGCTGGCGGACGGTGTCTTTGAGCGGCCCGAGCACCGCATCGACCTTTTCAAGCGACCAGCCTTCCGAAAATCTTTGGGTAAAATGCCCCAAATCAGTAAAGTGTGTGGGGCGCGAGGTGTGCCGCGGACCGGCGAGCATCGTGCCGACACCGCCGATCACATAGTCCGGCGCCGGCAGGGCGACTTCGTCGACGAAGTTCAAGATATCGTCGGCCAGGCGACCGCTGTTGTAGACGAGAACCGGCCGGTGCTCGGGATCGAGCGCTTCCCATTTCAACCGAAAGCGTGACGTCGCCGGCGCATCGCCAGCCAGGGTACCGTCGAGATCACTCGACAAAAGCGCGATCGGTTTCAATCGCCGTCGTTCCACGGCTCGTCCCAGTCATGATCGTCGACCGCTTTCAGCACCGGACGGCCTTCGACAAGGCTGACCAGCTGCTGCGCGATGCCTGTCCAGGTGAACAGGCTGCGCGCCTTGTGCGCGCCCATGCGGCCCAGACGGCCGTAGAGGCGCTGGTGCTTCATCGGCTTGACGATGGTGATGCCGAGATCTTCCTTGTCGAACGGATCGCCAAAAAGCGCGTGCCGGCCATAGCTGATCCCGCGATAGAGGCCGCCATGGATCGTAACCACGGTCGGCGTTCCGCAGGCCATTGCCTCGATCGCGGTCATGCCGAACGGCTCGTAGCGGCTCGACAGGACGAACATGTCCGCCGCCCGATAGGTGTCGGCCAGGTCCTCGTCGGCAACATAGCCGGAGAAGACGACACGATCCTGCAAGCCTAGCTGTTCGACCTGTTGCTTGAGCTGGTTGAGGATCTTCTGTTCCTGCTCGTCCATGTTCTCGCCGCCGACAGCGAGCCTCAGGACCGCATCCGGCACACGCGGCGCCACCACGGAAAACGCATCGATCAGCAGGTCGTAGCCCTTATTGGTGGCCAGCCGGCCGAGCGCCAGGACCGTTCGCCCTTCGAAGCCGAGCCGATGGCGGATCAACCGGCGAGACGCCTCGCTGACGGGGAAGAACCGGTTGTCGTCGTAACCGGGCGGGATCATGTGCACGCGGTCGCGCTCGAGGCTGTAGTCCTCGACCAGCATGTCGACCTGCGGCGGCGTTGTTGCGATCACCATGGCGCAGCTTCGATAGATGATCGTCTCGTGCTTGATGCGCTCGGTGAAATTGAACTCGGCCTCGAAAGTATCGGCCTTGTCAGGGTAGTCCGTCTTCATCTGGCGCTGCTTCCAGATGCCGAGCGAATGCGGCGTATGGATGTGCGGGACAGTGAGCGCTTCCGACAGTCGCTGCCCCGCCACGCCCGCATCCCAGTAGTGACTGTTGATGAAGTCGTAGGAGAGATTTTCCCGGCGAATCAGCCGCAGCGCGTTTTCACACCACTCGAGAAGGTGGCGGTGGAGATATTCCTTCGGAATAAAATCGGGTCCGCCACAGGCGACACGCAGGACGCGAACCCCGTCGGCCACTTCATCGACAGGAGGCTGGTCTTCAAATCGTCGCGTCCAGATATCGACGGCATAACCCAACTGGGCCAGCTTTTTGGCAAGTTCCAGGACATAGACCACCTGTCCGCCGGTATCGGCCGCGCCCAGTGGCGGGTTGGCTGCTACGTAGCCGTGGGTTGAAATGAGAGCAATTCGAGGTATCGCCGCATCCGAGTCCGGCATCTGTATCCTTCTCTACGATTGATCTGTGCACGCCGCAGCATGCACAAGTTGGGTTATATAAGGTTTCCAGCCGCCATCCGCAAATGTCGAAAGCGCCAGGCGGCCGCCAGGCTGGTGGCACGTCGGTGGGAATATTGACTCCGCCCGCAATGATAGCCCCCAGAGACGCCGATAGGGAACATACCGAGGAGCCTCGGCGCGACGCTTATGGGAGAGCCGAAGACGTTGTGCGATTGGTGGATGATTGCGCCGGCTGACATCGACTTCGAAATCTGACAGACGCTGTAGCAATTTGACGCTGCTCATGATCCTTTCTGGAAATCGATTCCGATTTTCATGGTCATGCGCTAGACCTGACACGCAGCTTTTCCGGAATTCTGAATGGCGGGAGGCGCTTGTGGAAGGCCAGGACGAACAGACGACCGGCGCCAGGACCGCTGAGGACAGCGCCGACATCTATGGCGAGGATGGCGCCATTCTGTCGTCGTTCCTTGCCCAGATCGGCGCCGCGATCGCCGATCGCGACACGCTGACGCTAAAGCGTGAAGTCGACGACCTGCACCAATCGGAACTCGGCGACCTGATCGAGGCGCTTCATCCAGAACAGCGCCGCGCGCTGGTCGAATTGTTGGGCGCCGACTTCGATTTTTCCGCGCTGACCGAGGTCGACGAGGCTATCCGCCGCGACATCGTCGACAGCCTGCCCAACGCCCAGATTGCCCAGGGGGTCCAGGACCTCGATTCCGACGACGCGGTCTACATTCTCGAGGATCTCGAAAAGGAAGACCAGGACGAGATCCTGTCGCAACTGCCGTTCACCGAGCGGATCAGGCTGCGCCGCTCGCTCGACTATCCCGAAGAGACTGCCGGTCGCCGCATGCAGACCGAGTTCGTCGCGGTGCCGCCATTCTGGACGATCGGCCAGACCATCGACTACATGCGCGAGGACAACAACCTTCCCGACCGCTTCAGCCAAATTTTCGTCATCGATCCGAGCTTTAAGCTGCTCGGCGCCATCGACCTCGACCAGATCCTGCGCACCAAGCGCTCGATCAAGGTCGAAGAGGTCATGCATGAGACCAGGCACGCCATTCCGGCGACGATGGACCAGGAGGAGGCGGCGCGCGAATTCGAACAATACGACCTTCTCTCCGCTGCCGTCGTCGACGAGAACGAGCGGCTGGTCGGCGTGCTGACCATCGACGACGTGGTCGACGTCATCCAGCAGGAAGCCGAGGAGGATCTGCTGCGCATGGGCGGTGTCGGCGACGAAGAATTGTCGGACAGCATCCTTTCGACCTCGCGCTCGCGCGTTCCGTGGCTGCTCGTCAACCTTTTGACGGCGTTCCTGGCGGCCTCGGTGATCGGCCTGTTCGACCGCACGATCGAGCACATCGTGGCGCTGGCCGTGCTGATGCCGATCGTGGCGGGCATGGGCGGCAATGCCGGCTCGCAGACCATGACGGTCACGGTGCGGGCGCTGGCGACCAGGGACCTCGACATCTACAATGCCGGCCGCATCATTCGCCGCGAGATGGGGGTGGGCTTCATCAACGGCATCATCTTCGCCATCCTGATCGGCATCGTCGCCGCCGCCTGGTTCCGCGATCCCAACCTGGGCGGCATCATCGCCGCGGCGATGATCATCAACATGTTCGTGGCCGCACTTGCCGGCATCCTGATCCCGCTGCTGCTCGACCGGTTCAAGATCGACCCGGCCGTGGCTTCGGCGGTTTTCGTCACGACGGTCACCGACGTCGTCGGCTTCTTTGCCTTTCTCGGCCTCGCCACATGGTGGTTCGGCGTGTGAGCGACGCCCGCTCAATTGACTTTTACGTAAATGCCATGCGAGATTTTGGAACAGCCTCTGGCCGATTCTGACACACGTGCGGATAGCGAGGCCGCATGGTTGGAACTCGCAGCGCGGCCGGGCATTTGGAGTGATGATGCGGGAATATTATTCGATAACCGAACTGACCCGCGAATTCGATGTTTCGACGCGGACGCTGCGCTTCTACGAGGACGAGGGGCTGGTGCAGCCGGTGAGGCGCGGCCGCACGCGGCTGTTTCGCCCGTCGGACCGGCATCTCATCCGCCAGATCATGCGCGGCAAGAGGCTCGGCTTTTCGATCAACGAGATCCGCGAAATCATCCAGATGTACAAGGAGCCGCCCGGCGAGGTCGGTCAGCTCAATCTGATGATCAAGCGCATCGAGGAAAAGCGCGAGGATCTGCGCCAGAAGCGCCGCGATCTCGAAGAGACCCTGGCCGAACTCGACCAGGCCGAAGAGTCCTGCGTCGAGCGGCTGGTGGAGCTTGGCGTCAACACCTGATCGGCCTTTTTGATAATTCTACTCTGGCGGCCAGCCAGCGTGGCTTTCTGCGCTTCCGATGCTCACCTACTCAAATGTACGCTCCGCTCCGGTTGCCGCCTCAAATCCAGCGGCGCACCCTTTTTGCGTAATCCCGGTATTTCTTGCCGAATTTCGTTGCCAGAACTTTTTCCTCGCCCTCGATCGCCATTTTCTGCGTTGCGAAGGCGGCGATGATCGCCAGCGGCAGGAACCATACGTTCCCCGAGATAAGGGCAACGCCGATCATCAGCAGCGTGTTGGCCAGATAGATCGGATTGCGGCTGACGGCGAAGGGGCCCGATGTAACCAGATGGTCCGGCACGGCGTTCGGGTGGAGCGTCGTCTTTGCCCGGATCATGATGCGGATCGCCGTGAACCAGAGTGCGACGACGCCGAACAATGCCACCCAGCCGGCCGCGAACAGGATGTCGCCCAAAAGGCCGCCGATCCATGGCAGCGGATAAAGCAAGCCAAGCGCGATGCTGACGGCGATGGCCGCGACATAGATCAGCGGCGGCCACGGTATAAACCCCGGTTTTTGCTGTCCCGGTTTCTGTTGGCCCGGTTTCTGCTGATGGTCGGTCATTGTGCTCCTCCCTCCATCAAAGTGCCGTCGGCCTTGGCAGTGCAGGCGCCGGCGAGCTCGTCGAGATGCGCCTTCCATTCCGCAGCCTGGTCGTTGCGGTAGAGCCGATCAAGCGTGGCCTCGCCCTCGAGCGTATCGAGCATGCAGACACAATAGCTGCTGCAGAACTCCGTGTCGCGCGATTGCTCGCACGATGCCTGGCATTCTTTCAGGAAGGTGACCTGCCTGGTTTCGACGGCTGCCGGCATGACTTGCGAAATCAGCCAGACCGAGCCGATCAGCACCGGCTGGTGGATCAGATAGAAGGCGAGGCTGTGCCGGCCGATAAAGACCAGCGGATTAGTCCAGCGGCCGGGCGTTAGGCCCGCCAGCCGCGTCAGCATGCCGGAGGCGAAGGCAAGCTTTGCCGCTGCGATGCCGGCAAGCACAGCGCCGAACCATGGAAACAGCGGGACATAATCGTTGGAGCGCGGGTTGGTTGCCGACAGGCCGACCCACCACAGGGCCGGATGATCGAAGATCTCGGACCTGAGGTAGAGCGGCGCGGTGATGACGAAAGCTGCGACAACCAGCGTCAGCAGCGCCGGCAGCCGCAGAAACGCCAGGCCGAGCAGGCTGGCGAGCGCGATCTCGTGCAGGATGCCGAAGAAGATGAAACTGTCGGGTGTGGCAAGCCTGGTGGCGGCCGATATGGCGAGCGCCGCCCCGCCGACCATGGCGAAGCGTTTCCAGAAGCCGTTCCAGCGGATTTGCTTGCCATGGGCGAGGAACAGGCTGACGCCGACCAGGAACAGGAAGGTCGAAGCGATGCAGCGCGCGTAGAATTTCCACCAGCCAAAGGCGGTCAGGCCGGGATCGGTGTAGCCGAAGAATTCGAGATCCCAGGTGAGATGGTAGCTCGCCATGGCAAGCAAAGCGATGCCGCGGGCGACGTCGATGGCGATGATGCGCCTGGATCGGTCCTGAACGGCCGGCGTAGGAATGGTCATGGTCTCGCAATTCTGATTCAGTGCTGCAAGACGACTATCATGGTTGCCCCGGACAAAAGAAGACAGGCGCCGCCCTTCCTTCTCCCTTGTGGGAGAAGGTGGATTGGCGCGCAGCGCCAAGACGGAAGAGGGGTGTTGGACGGAGCGCGGCTTTTGCCAAGCTGGAACACCCCTCATCCGACCTCGCTTCGCGAGGCCACCTTCTCCCACAAGGGGAGAAGGAAGAGCCCCCGAGAAACGATTACCTTGACGGCGCATTCGCGCTGCTAGCTGGCGGAATTTGGTTTGCCGGGCGCGGCGATTCTGCCTATAGTCGCAGCCGTCGTCGGTTCCGTTTTGGAACCAAGAGGGAATGCGGTAGGGGCAAAATTCGCCCGATGCCGTGGCTGCCCCCGCAACTGTGTGCGGTAGTCCTCTCCATATGCCACTGAAGATTTTCTTCGGGAAGAGCTTCTTCGGGAAGGTGGGGAAGGGCGCTGATCCGCGAGCCAGGAGACCTGCCGGCGACAGGAGAACTGACTTCTATGCCCTCGGGTGGAGGGCGAAAGGACAAGACATGAATACCGCTTCCGTCTCGCTCGGCGCTTCCGTCTCCTCGCAGTCGCGCTTTGGGCAGTTGGCGCTTGCTGCATTTCTCGGCGTTTTCGTCATGGGCTTTGTCGGCTTCTCGCATATCGATGCGGTCCACAATGCCGCTCACGACTATCGCCATTCGATGGGCTTTCCATGCCACTGACGGGGGGCCACTGACGAGGGGCTGACACCATGACACTGTTTCGCAACGTCGTGTTCATCGCGGCGATCGCAGGGCTAGTGGCCGGCGTCGTTCTGGCCTGCATGCAGGCCTACGCCACCGTGCCACTCATCCTCAAGGCAGAAGTCTACGAACAGGCCGGCGGTGGTCACACGCATGACCATGGTTTGTCGCCGGCCGCAGCAGGCAGCAATGCCATGAGCAGCGCCGTGCCGGCTGAAGCAGCCACCGCGGAAGAGGAAGGCTGGGCGCCGGCCGATGGCTTCGAGCGCTTCGCTTTCAACGTCGTTGCCAACGTCGTCACCGGCATCGGCTTTGCGCTGATCCTGGTCGCCGCTTCGGAATTCGCCGGCGGCATCGGCAATTGGCGACAGGGCCTGTTCTGGGGCCTTGCCGGCTTCGCGGTGTTCACGCTGGCCCCGAACCTCGGCCTGCCGCCCGAACTGCCGGCGATGCCGGCGGCCGATTTCGCCCAGCGCCAGATCTGGTGGACGGCGACCGTGGTGGCGACGGCTGCCGGTCTCGGGCTGCTCGCCTTTCGCAAATCGCTGCCGCTGGCCCTTCTTGCCGTAGCGTTGATCGTCGCGCCGCATATTGTCGGCGCGCCGCAGCCCGAAAGTTTCGAATCGCCGATCCCGGAAGGCCTGCACCACCAGTTCGTGGTGGCGGTGACGCTGACCAATCTGGTGTTCTGGCTGGTGCTCGGCGCTGTCGTCGGCGTGGTGCGCGGCCGCTTGACCGGCGCCGCAACCGGCCTGCGCGACAGCCTTGCCTGATCGCGCTGCTCCAGGCAGCAAGCTGACCCTGGTCGTCGGCGGTGCACGCTCGGGCAAGAGCGCGCATGCCGAAAGCCTGGTGACGGCCTGTCCAGCGCCGTGGACCTACATCGCCACGGCGCAAGCCTATGACGACGAGATGCACGAACGCATCGCGCTGCACCGAGCGCGGCGTCGCGACGGTTGGACGACGATCGATGCGCCGCTCGATCTCGTCGGCGCGATCGGGGCGCTGCCTGACGGCCGGCCTGTCCTGATCGACTGCCTGACGCTGTGGCTGTCCAACCATATGCTGGCCGAACGCGACATTGAGGCCGAATGCCGAGGGCTGGCGGATGTGCTGTCGCGGCCGCGCGGGCCGTGGTTCGTGGTTTCCAACGAGGTCGGCCAGGGCATCGTGCCTGACAATGCGCTTGCCCGCCGGTTTCGCGATGCCGCCGGCCGGCTCAACCAGCAGGTCGCCGCCGTCGCCGGCACGGTGCTGCTGATGGTGACGGGACTGCCGCTCAAGGTGAAGTGATATGACCGATATCGATGACAGGGACGAGCAACGCCACCGCGCCAAGATGGCCAAGCGCAAGGCGGTGCAGGACGCCGAGGTCGCGGCCAAGACGGTCGAGAAGGGACTGCTGATCGTCAACACCGGGCCCGGCAAGGGCAAGACCACTGCCGCCTTCGGGCTGGCGCTGAGGATGCTCGGCTACGGCAGGCGCGTCGGCGTCGTCCAGTTCATCAAGGGCAAATGGCATACCGGCGAGAAGGACGCCTTTGCCGCTTTCGGCGACCGGGTCGTCTGGCACACGATGGGCGAGGGTTTTACCTGGGAAACGCAGGATTTGAAGCGCGACATCGCCGCCGCCGAGGCTGCCTGGGCCAAGGTGCTCGAGCTAATGGCCGATCCATCGATTAGCCTTCTGGTGCTCGACGAGTTGAACATCGCGCTGCGCTACGACTATCTCGATCTCGACACGGTGGTGGCGGCGCTGAAGGGCCGGCGCGAAAACCTGCATATCGTCGTCACCGGCCGCAACGCCAAGCCGGCGCTGGTCGAGGCGGCCGATTTGGTCACCGAGATGGGAGTTACGAAGCATCACTTTTCCGCCGGCGTGAAAGCGCAGCAAGGCATAGAGTTTTGAGGTTTCGTTCGCCTCTTCTTCCTTCTCCCCTTGTGGGAGAAGGTGGCCTCTCGCGAAGCGAGGTCGGATGAGGGGTGTTCTAGCTTGGCACCGACAGCACTCCGTCCAACACCCCAACCGTCTCGGCGCTGCGCGCCGATCCACCTTCTCCCACAAGGGGAGAAGGAAAGGCCGCACAGTGGACGTCACGCAACGATGACGATCACCGACAGCAAGCCGAACAGTCCCATCAGCAGAAAGTCGGCAACCTGATAGAGTCTTAGCGCTCGTCTGATGTCCACGCTCTCGACATCGCGGCGGCCGCCTTCGCCCATGAACGCGTCGTCGACCATGACGCCGTCGTAGGAGCGCGGCCCGGCCAGCGCCAGGCCGAGCGCGCCGGCCATCGCCGCCTCAGGCCAGCCGGCATTGGGCGAGCGGTGCTTTTTCGCGTCGCGCCGCACGGTGCGCCAGGCGTTGCCGGCATCGGCGTCTTTGACGAGGAAGGCGGCCAGCACGATAAGCAGTGCGGTCAGCCGCGACGCCGGCAGGTTGATCAGATCGTCGAAGCGCGCCGCCGCCCGGCCGAAAGCCTCATGGCGCGGCGTGCGGTGGCCGATCATCGAATCGGCGGTGTTGGCGGCCTTGTAGGCGACGCCGCCGGCCAGCCCGCCGACGCCGATCCAGAAGACCGGCGCGACCACGCCGTCGGAAAAATTCTCGGCCAGGCTTTCGATCGCCGCGCGGCAGACACCGGCTCTGTCGAGCTTTTCCGGATCGCGGCCGACGATCTGCGAGACGGCAACACGACCGATGTCGAGTCCGCCATTGTCGAGTCCGTCGGCCACCGCCTCGACATGCTCGGCCAGGCTCTTCTGCGACAGCAGCGATGTCGCCAGGAGCGCGGTGAGGATCAATCCGGCTGGAATGCCCGCAAGCATGGTTTCCACAGCGAAAGCGATGGTGGCCGGCACCAGCACGATGATCAGCAGCGCATGAACACCGCGCCGGCGGCGCAGGGCGTCGGAATCAGTATCGCGGTTGAGCCTGCGGTCGAGAAAGGATATCAGCCTGCCGAACCAGGTGACGGGGTGGCCGATCGCGCCGAGCAGCCAGCTGGGATAGCCGACAGCGAATTCAACAAGCAGTGACAGGAAAGCGATCAGGATCGACATGAAGTCTCTTGATAGAGCGGCGGCAGTGGTGGATCACGGCGGAAGCCTTGGCCGGGCGAGGGCGCTTTTTCCGCATGCGCCGCAGCCCTTCGTCGACCTCTCGACCGGTATCAATCCGCACTCCTATCCGTTTTTCGAGCTGCCCGCCACCGCCCTGTCGAGATTGCCGGAAGCTGCGCGGGTCCGTGATCTTGCCGATGTCGCGGCGAGCGCCTATGGCGCACCATCGGCGGCCAATGTGGTGGCAGCGCCGGGCACGCAGATCCTGTTGCCGCGCGTCGCTTCGCTGGTCAGCCCCGGCAAGGCGCTGGTGCTCGGGCCGACCTATGCCGAGCATCAGCGGGCAGCGGCCATCGCCGGCCATGCGGCGATGGAGGTCGACGATTTCGATGCCCTGGCAGGAGCCGACCTTGCCATCGTCGTCAACCCCAACAATCCGGACGGTCGCATCGTCGAGCGCGAGAAGCTGCTTGCGCTTGCCGAACGATTGCGCGCCAGAGGCGGGCTGCTGGTCGTCGACGAGGCGTTCATGGATGTCGGCCCGCTTGGCGAGAGCCTGGCCGGCGATGTCGAGCATGGCGGCATCGTCGTGCTGCGCTCCTTCGGCAAGTTTTTTGGCCTTGCCGGCCTGCGGCTCGGCTTTGCATTGGCCGACGCACTGACGGTCGAACGGCTGGAGGCGCAGTTCGGGCCGTGGGCGGTTGCCGGTCCGGCGCTCGAATATGGCATCCGTGCGATTGCCGACAGCGGCTGGCAGGCCGAGATGCGGCACCGTCTGGCCAGGGATGCAGCGCGGCTCGATGCGCTGTTCGGCCGCTTCGGCGTTGCTGTTGCCGGCGGCACCACCCTGTTCCGCTATGTCAGGCTGGCGGACGCCGCCGGTCTGTTTTCGGCGCTTGGCGAGCGCGGCATCCTGCTTCGGCATTTTCCCGGCCGGCCGGAGGTGCTGCGCGCCGGGCTGCCGGGACCTGACGAGGAATGGCGGCGGCTCGAATCGGCTCTTGCCGACTGGTCGCAACAGCGCGACGATGGGGCCTAAAGCGCGTCACAATTGAACGGACTCATGCGACGCGCTTTAAGTTCTTCTTTTTATGCATGTCGTTATCGCAAAACCACTGCGCACTTTTGCGCGACATGCACTGGGAGCTCAACCAATGATCCATGTCTGTTCGCTGTCGAAAATCGAGGAAACCGTCGCGAAGACCGGGGCCGAGCGGCTGCTTTCGCTGCTGGCTGCCGGCACCGAGGTGACGCGGCCGGCGTCGATCGCCCGGGAGAACCATCTGCACCTGGTCATGCACGATATCGCGGTGGCGCAGGAGGGCATGACCATGCCGGGTGAGGAGCATGTTCGCAACCTGCTCGATTTCGCGCGCCGATGGGATCGTGCAAGGCCGCTGGTCGTGCATTGCTATGCCGGTATCAGCCGGTCGACGGCCTCGGCCTACATCATCGCGGCGGCATTGGCGCCGCAGCGCTGCGAGGTCGAGTTGGCTGAGACGCTGCGTGCACTGTCGCCCACGGCGACACCCAACCCGCGGCTGATCGCGGTCGCCGACGCGCTGCTCGATCGCAACGGCCGCATGACCCGTGCGATCCAGGCGATCGGGCGCGGCGCCGAGGCCTTCGAAGGCACGCCTTTCGAGCTGAAGATCGACGGCTGATTTCCTAGTCTTGAGGACAGTTGTTTGAGCCATCAAGCCACCAAGCAACCTACTCGTGCTTTGATCGCTGCAGGTATTGGCGACGTCGGCGCTGCCCCTCATCTGCCTGCCGGCATCTTCTCCCCGTATAGTGACGGGGAGAAGGGGCTGGCCGCAGCGCTGGCGCCTTTTTTGCAATGCCGGCGATTGGCGAAAACATTGATGAGGGCGCCCTCGCCCCGTTTACGGGGAGAGGATGCCGGCAGGCAGGTGAGGGGCGGCGCGGCGCTGGCGAAAAGCCTCCTAGGCCAGCCAATCTGCAAGCTTGGCCTTGCGCACGTCCTTCAACAGGCTGATGAAACCGTCGGCTTGATGGTTGGCGGTCAGCCGGCCCTTTTCGGCCGTTGCAATGCTGGCGTCGCCGACCACGCCGTTCGGGTTGAGATCGGTGGCGATCCAGGCGAAGGCGTGCGTTCCGGTGTGGCGCAGCAGCGAAAATTGCTTTTCGGCGCGGGCGACGTTGGACACGAAATTGTCGGCCTTTGCCATGTCGACGAGATCCGGCCGGAAATGCAGCATCAGCGAGGTCTCGACATCGCCGCCATGGATGCCGTGGCTATCCTCAAGCTCGGTGTACAAGCCGGCCGGCCGGCCAAAGCGCTGCCAACTCGTCTTCACCGCCAGCATCTTTGCCCGCACGCGCAATTCTCGCGTCATGATGCCCATGATCTCCTCGTTGCCGCCATGCGAGTTGACGACGATCAGCTTCCTTAACCCGGCCCGTGCGACCGACAGGCCAAGCTCGGTCCAGGCCTCGATCAAGGTCGCCGCCGGCAATGTAAGGGTTCCCGGCGCATGCAGGTGCTCGTTCGACTTGCCCACCGCCTGGACCGGCAGGATGCGGATGTCGAGATCGCCAGGCAGGCGCGCGATCACCGTTTCGAGCATGCCGTTCATGATCGAGGTGTCAGTCGAAACCGGCAGATGCGGCCCGTGCTGTTCGATCGCCGCCACCGGCAGAACTGCGATTGTCGCCTCCGGGTCGATGGTGGCGTATTCTGTGGTCCGATAGTCGCCCCACCACACGCGTTTCGTTGCAACGGTCATTTTGAAACCTCGAGCAAACTGGCGGCGTTGGCGCTGCCCCTCACCCGTACCCTCCCCCCGTATAGAGACGGGGAGAGGGGGGCGCCAGCGTTGGAGCGCTTCCCTTCTCCCCGTCACTATACGGGGAGAAGGTGCCGGCAGGCGGATGAGGGGCAGCACCAGCCTTTGTCGTGTAACTGGAGATCAACGGCCTGTCGATTCCAGCCGGCTCCTCACCCTGCCGCGACGACCTCGATCTCGACCTTGAATTCCGGCCGCGCGAAGCCGGACACGATCATTAGCGTCGATGCCGGCGCCGGGCTGGTGAACAGGCGATCGCGAACGTCCATATAGGGTTTCAGAAAGACGCGATCGGTGACATAGGCGTTGATGCGCACGATGTCGGAAAGTCCAAGCCCGGCGTCGCCGAGAATCGCTGCGATGTTTTGAAAACAGAGCTCGGCCTGCGCGCCGGCATCCTCCGGGATCTGATCGTCCACAGTGATGGCGACCTGGCCAGAACACAGCACCAGCCGCTTGCCGGGCGGCACCTCGACGCCATGGCTGTAGCGGGCAAAGGGCGGCTTGATCGACTTCGGCGTCAGGAATTTGAACATGAAAATCTCCGGTCTGACTGCCAGCGTAAAGCCGGATCAGGCGAGCCTTCAAGATGCAGTGCATACTATCAGGGCGATTATGGACAGGCGTTCAAAAAATAGGCACGATGCCCCCGGTACGGCATGACCAGTCCGGCTTTCGCGCCCCACTGTTGCGCAAGGCGGGCGCTCCGGGCGATGGCATGTGTCTTGCTTCTTCGATCGATGGTGTCGAGCCCGGCGCGCGGCGCGCCGGAGTCAACTGAGGGTGGTGTGAATGGACGGAAAACTCAAGATTTCGGCTGGCGCGATCGTGCTGCTTGCCGCAAGCACGCTGAACGCGGCAGCAAACGAGAAGATCACCTTCGGCACCAACTGGCTCGCCCAGGCCGAGCACGGCGGCTATTATCAGGCGGTGGCTGATGGCACCTATGCCGCCTGCGGGCTCGACGTGACGATCATGCAAGGTGGACCGCAGGTCAGCGGCCGGCCGCTGCTGCTTGCCGGCAAGATCGACTTCTACATGGGCGGCAACATGCTGCAGGCCTTCGATGCGGTGCAGCAGGAGATTCCGCTGCGCGTCGTCGCCGCCTCGTTCCAGAAAGAGCCGCAGGTGATCATGAGCCATCCGGGTCAGGGGCTCGACAGATGGGAGGATCTGAAGAATGCGGACCAGTACATTATTGGCGACGAAGGTGCACAGAGCTACTTCCAGTGGATGATCACGGAGTTCGGCTTCGATCCGGCCAAGCGCGTGCCCTATACGTTCAACCCCGCACCTTTCATCGCCAATCCGAAGTCGATCCAGCAAGGCTACGTGACCTCGGAGCCCTTCGCCGTCGCCAAGGAAGGCGGCTTCCAGCCCAATCTGTTCCTGCTCGCCGACTACGGCTTCGACACCTATGCGACGACGATCGAGACCATGCAGGCGACGATCGACAAGCGGCCGGAGGTGGTTCAGTGCTTCGTCGATGGCTCGGCCAAGGGCTGGTACAACTATCTCTACGGCGACAACGCTGCCGCCAACGCGGCGATCAAGAAGGACAACCCCGACATCAGCGACGAGCAGATCGCGTTCTCGATCGAGCAGATGAAGAAATTCGGCATCGTCGATTCCGGCGATACGGAAAAACTCGGCATCGGCGCGATGACCGACGCGCGCATCCAGAGCTTCTACGACAAGATGGTCAAGGCCAAGGTCGTGCCGGCCGACGTCGACATCAAAAAGTCCTACACACTGGCCTTCGTCAACAAGGGCGTCGGGATCGAGCTGAAGAAATAGCACCCGGGCATGATGCAGGAGAAAGTGGCGCAAGCGCCGGCAAGCGCATCGGGCAAAGGTCCGATGCTGCTGGCGCTGCGCGGCGTCGGCAAGGTCTTTTCCAACGGCGTGACTGCGCTCAGCGACGTCGACCTGGCGATCCGGGAAGGCGACTTCCTCAGCCTTCTCGGCCCGTCCGGCTGTGGCAAGTCGACGGCCTTGCGCCTCATCGCCGGTCTTGCAACGCCGACCTCCGGCCTGCTCGACTGGCGCGGCAGCAGCGCTGCCGATCGCTCTGACATCGGCTTCGTCTTCCAGGAACCGACGCTGCTGCCGTGGGCCGACGTCTTCGACAATGTCTGGCTGCCGCTCAGGCTGAAGGGCATGTCGCGGGCCAAGGCTGCGCCTGTCGTGATGGAGATGCTGGCGCGGGTTCATCTGACCGGCTTCGAGAAAGCCGTGCCGCGCGAATTGTCCGGCGGCATGAAGATGCGCGTCTCGATCGCCCGCGCCATGGTGACCAAGCCGCGCGTGCTTTTGATGGACGAGCCATTTGCGGCATTGGACGAGATCACCCGCTTCAAGCTCAACAACGATCTTCTGGAACTGTGGCAGGACGAGCGTTTTACCGTCGTCTTCGTCACCCACAGCGTCTTCGAAAGCGTTTTCCTCTCCAGCCGCGTCGTCGTCATGGCGGCGCGGCCGGGCAGGGTCTTCAAAGAACTCGCCATCGATGCGTCCTATCCGCGCAACGAAGCCTTCCGCACCTCGCCCGCCTATGCCGCGCTCTGCCGCCAGGCGTCCGATGTGCTGATCGGCGCCATCAACTCAACCGCCGGACCGCATCATGACGGCCATTGATCATACTGCCGTAAACCTGGATCCAGAGGAGGCGCGTCGCGTGCGCCAGGAGCGGCTCGAGCGGATCGGCCGATGGCTGCTGCCGCTGGCGATCATGGTCCTGGCGATCTGGCTGTGGGACCGCATCTGCGTCTGGAACGACATCCCGAAATATATCCTGCCGCGCCCCGCTGTGGTGCTGCAAACGCTGTTCGACGATGCCGGGCTGCTGTTCTCCTCGCTGCTGGTGACGCTCAGGATCACCTTTCTCAGCCTGCTTCTGGCCGTCATCGGCGGTGTCGGGCTGGCGGTGCTGTTTACGCAATCGAAATGGGTCGAGATGTCGTTCTTCCCGTTTGCGATCGTGCTGCAGGTGACGCCGATCGTCGCGATCTTCCCGCTGATCAACATCTATGTCGACAACCAGACGACGAAGCTTCTGCTGTGTGCCTGGATCGTCGCCTTCTTCCCGATTCTGTCCAACACGACGCTCGGCCTCAACTCCGTCGACCGCAACCTGCGCGACATGTTCAAGCTCAACGGCGCAACCCGCTGGCAGCAATTGCGCTATCTGCGCCTGCCGGCGGCGATGCCGTATTTCCTCGGCGGGCTGAAGATCGCCGGCGGCCTGTCGCTGATCGGCGCGGTGGTGGCGGAGTTCGTCGCCGGGGCCCAGGGACAGTCGTCGGGGCTGGCTTCGCGCATCATCGAGGCCGGTTACCGGCTCAACGCACCGCGGCTGTTTGCGGCGCTGATTCTGATCTCGTTCACCGGCATTTTGATCTTCCTGGTGCTGTCGCTGATCTCGCACCTGATCCTGCGACGCTGGCACGAGAGTGCGCTGAAGCAGGAGCGATGATGGTGTTGTGTGCTCAAGGCAAAAACTGCCTGGCGTCCTTTTCGTCGTTGGCGCTGCCCCTCATCACCCTGCCGGGCACTTCTCCCCGTATAGAGACGGGGAGACGGGCGCTTTCATCGGCGGTTTCGCCAACCACCAGCGTCGCAGAACGAGCGTCAAGGCTGCCGTCAGCCCCCTTCTCCCCGTTCACGGGGAGAAGATGCCGGCAGGCAGATGAGGGGCAGCGATGACCTCAGAAATTATTCCCGAAACCGGCCAATTCGTACTTTCCAACGTCCGGCTTCATTCATCTTTGACGCCGGACCTTGCCGCTGCCTATGACAGCGACGGCTTTGCACTCGCCGACATCGCCGTCGCCGACGGCAGGATTGCCAGCATCGTCGCGAATCGCCGGTCCAACACACCCGCAGGCGCCGTCGACCTCGGCGGCCGTATCGTCATGCCGTGCTTCGTCGACTGCCACACCCATATCGACAAAGGCCATATCTGGCCTCGAAAACCCAATCCGGACGGCACCTTCATGGGTGCGCTGAACGCCACCGGCGCCGACCGTGCTGCCCGCTGGAGCGCCGAGGACGTCGCTCGCCGCATGGATTTTTCGCTGCGCTGCGCCTACGCGCACGGCACCAGGGCTTTGCGCACCCATCTCGACAGCGTCGCACCGCAGGAGGAGATCTCCTGGCCGGTGTTCGAGACGGTACGGGAGAAATGGCGTGGCCGCATCGAGCTGCAGGCCGCCTGCCTGCTCGGCATCGAAGGCGTGCGCGACAAGAAATGGTTCGAAAGCTTGGCCAAACGCGTCGCTGCGGCCAACGGCGTGCTTGGCGTCGTCACCTATATGCTGCCGGATCTGGAAGAACTTCTCGATCGGGTTTTCGCGCAGGCGATCAAGCATGGCTTCGACCTCGATTTCCATGCCGATGAGACCGACGACATCTCGGCGATCTCGCTGAAGAAGATCGCCGAGGCGGCGCTGTGGAACGGGTTTGAGGGAAACATCCTCGTCGGCCACTGCTGCTCGCTGGCACGCCAGCCCGAGCTCGACGTGCTCGACACGCTGGACAAGATGGCGAAGGCGGGGCTCGCCGTGGTGTCGCTGCCGATGTGCAATCTCTATCTGCAGGACCGGCGCGGCGACAAGACCACGCCGCGCTGGCGCGGCGTGACGCTGCTGCACGAGATGAAGGCGCGCGGCATTCCCGTCGCCGTCGCCTCCGACAACACCCGCGATCCGTTCTACGCCTATGGCGATCTCGACATGCTGGAGGTCTATCGCATGGCGACGCGTATCCTGCATTTCGATCACCCGGTCGGCGACTGGCCGCAAGCGGTGACTTCGACGCCGGCCAGGGTGATGCGGCTCGACGGTTTTGGCACGCTTGCCGCCGGCGGCGCTGCCGACTTCGTCGTTTTTAGGGGACGGAGCTGGACGGAAATGCTGTCGCGGCCCGAATCGGATCGCACCGTGGTGCGTGATGGCCGCGCCATCGAGCGCCAATTGCCCGACTATGCCGAACTCGACGATCTGATGGTGCGATGATGGACCTGGCTGCGCTCAAACGCGATCTCGACGGTCTGAAGATCGACGACCATCCGGCGATTGTCCAGCAGAAGAGCCGCGATTTTTACTGGTACAGCCCGGTGCTCAAGCAACAGCTCGACCATGTCACCGGCGACCTGATCGTGACGCCAAAGACCGAACTCGAGGTGATCCGCGTGCTTGCCGCGTGCCACCGGCATGGCATTCCGGTGACGCCGCGCGGCAGCGGTACCGGCAATTACGGTCAGGCGATGCCCTTGTCCGGCGGCGTCGTGCTCAATCTCGCCGAGATGAATACGATCAAGACGATATCGCCTGGTCGCGTCGTGACCGGTCCAGGTGCCGTCCTCGCCGACATCGACAGGGCGACGCGCGCCCATTCCGGCCAGGAGCTTCGGATGTCGCCGTCGACCTATAACACCGCTTCGATCGGCGGCTTCGTTGCCGGCGGCTCGGGCGGCATCGGCTCGATCCGCTGGGGCGGGCTGCGCGACCTCGGCAACGTCATCCGGCTCAGGACCGTGACGATGGAGGCGGAGCCTCGCATCATGGATCTTGCCGGTGAGGAGGTGCTGAAGGTGATGCATGCCTACGGCACCAACGGCATCATCACCGAGGTCGAGATGCCGCTGACCGCTGCTTATGACTGGATCGATGTCATCGTCGGCTTCGACGATTTCATGGATGCGGCCGGCTTCGGCAACGATCTCGCCATCCAGGACGGCATCCTGGCGAAGCTGATCACGCCGATCGCCGCTCCGATCCCCTACGACTATTTCAAGCGGCACCAGAAATTCTTCCGGCGCGAGCAAAGCATCGTCGTCTGCATGATCGCGCCGCAGGCGATGGACGCCTTTGTTGCCCTCACGGCGCGCAGCAAGGGCGAGATCGTCTTCCGCGCCGACAAGGAGGCCGATCTCAAGGGCTTGCCGCCGGCCTATGAGCTAACCTGGAACCACACGACGCTGCGCGCCATCAGGGTCGACCCTGATATTACCTATCTGCAGACCCGCTATCCCTCGCCGGATCACCTCGCTTACGTCAAGGCGATGATCGACCGCTTCGGCGACGAGGTGCCGGTTCATCTCGAATTCATCCGCTTCGACGGCGCGATCGGCGTCGCTGGACTGCCGCTGGTCCGCTTCACCACGGCGGAGCGGCTCGACGAGATCATCCGCATCCATGAAGACAATGGCTGCTGGGTCTTCAATCCGCACCGCTACACGCTGGAAGAGGGCGGCATGAAGCAGACGGACGAGGTGCAGCTCGCCTTCAAGCGCGAGACCGATCCGCAAGGGCTGCTCAATCCCGGCAAGATGATCGCCTGGGAGAACCCTGACTACGACTATCGCTCGGGCAAGTCGTTCCTGTTCAAGGGGCTGCAGAAGGCGGAGTGAACGATGACGAGCGTGTGGCGCTGTCGCGCTGACCTGCGAGGTCTTCGGTGAAAATCCTCGTGCTCTATGCCCACCCGGTCGAAACCAGCTTCAACGCCGGTCTGCACCGGACGATCGTCGAGCGGCTGACGGCCGCCGGTCACACCGTCGACGACTGCGATCTCTATGCCGAGGATTTCGACCCGCGGCTGACACGGGCCGAGCGGCTCGGTTATCACGACGAGCGCGGCGCCGGTGATCCGGCAGCGCCCTATGTCGAGCGCCTGCTGCGGGCAGAGGCGCTGGTGCTGTCGTTTCCGGTGTGGAACTACGGCTATCCGGCGATCCTGAAAGGCTTTTTCGACCGCGTCTTCCTGCCCGGCGTCTCGTTCAAGCTGGTCAATGGCAAGGTGCAGCCTTCGCTGCACAACATCCGCAAGATGGCGGCGGTCACCACCTATGGCGGCAGCCGGCTCCATGCCATGCTGATGGGCGACCCGCCGCGCAAGCTGGTCAAGCGTGTATTGTGCGCTACGGTCAAGCCAGGCGCCTCGGTGTCCTATCTCGCGCATTATTCGATGAACCTGTCGACCGATGAAACGCGGAAGAGATTTACGGCGAAGGTCGCCGCCAGCATGGATGCCTTCTGATGCGGGTCCTGGTGGTTTATTGCCATCCGGTCCCGGAAAGCTTTTGCGCCGCGATCCGCGATAGTGTCATCGAGGTGCTGAAGGCGAGAGGCTGGGAGGTGCGGCTGCTCGACCTCTATGCGGAAAATTTCGACCCGGTCATGGGCTGCGACGAGCGACGCTCCTATAACGAGCACGCCCCGCAGGATCCGGCGCTCAAGCCGCATATAGAAAATCTCAACTGGGCCCAGGCAATCCTCTTCATCTATCCGACATGGTGGTACGGGCTGCCGGCAATGCTGAAGGGCTGGCTCGACCGGGTGTGGGCGACCGACGTCGCCTTCCGACTGCCGGCCGGCAAGGGACGGATCCAGTCACTGGTGAGGCATGTGACGAAGATCGGGGTGATCACGACCTGCGGCGCACCGACCTGGTGGAGCGTCGTCGTCGGCCAGCCGGGACGCAAGACAATCCTGCGCGGCATGCGGGCGCTGTGCGCCACCCGCTGCAGGACGTTCTTTCTGGCGCACTACCTGATGGATGCGTCGACACCCGGGAGCCGGGCTGCTTTCCTTGCGAAAGTGCGGGCGAAACTGGAGCGGTTTTGAGAGATGAGCGTCCTTCTCCCCGTTCACGGGGAGAAGATGCCGGCAGGCAGATGAGGGGCAGCGTGAACCTGGCAAGACTTGTGCCGCCCCTTCATCCGGCCCTTCGGGCCCCCTTCTCCCCGTAAACGGGGCGAAGGAAAAAGGGCTACATCCGCACCCTTTCCGCCTTCGGATCATACATCGGCTTCAGCGACGCTTCCGCGGCGAAGCGCTCGCCGGCGATCTCGATCTCGTAGGAAGACGACAGCACATCCGCCTCGCTCTCGCCCTGGCAAGGCACGTAGCCGAGGCCGACGGCGCCGCCGAGATGATGGCCGTAATTGCCCGAGGTGACCGGGCCGACAATCTTGCCGTCGCGCAGGATCGCTTCGTTGTGGAAGAGCAAGGGTTGCGTGTCTTTCAGGCGGAACTGCAACAGCCGGCGGTTCAATCCGGTTTCTTTTTTTCGCAGCACGGCATCGCGGCCAAGAAAATCGCCCTTGGCAGTCTTCACTGCGAATCCAAGGCCTGCCTCCAGCACATTGTCCTCGTCGGTGATGTCGTGGCCGAAATGCCGGAAGGCCTTTTCGATGCGGCAGGAATCCAGCGTGTGTAGGCCGCAAAGTTTTAGGCCGACATCGGCGCCGGCCTCAGCGATCGCCTCGAACACATGTGCGGCCTGGTCGGTCGAGACATAAAGCTCCCAGCCGAGCTCGCCGACATAGGTGACGCGATGGGCGCGGGCCAGCCCCATGCCGATTTCAATCTCCTGAAACGTTCCGAACGGATTGGTTTCGTTGGAGAAATCGTTCGGGCTCAGCTTTTGAATGAGCTGCCTCGAATCCGGGCCCATCAGGCAGAGCACGGCCTCGGCCGCGGTGACATCGGTGATGACGACGAATTCATCGGCGAGATGTTTTTTCAACCAGGCGAGATCACGCTGCAGCGTGGCGCCCGGCACGACGAGGAAGTAAGCCGTTTCCGATAGCCGCGAGACGGTAAGGTCGCTCTCGATGCCGCCGCGCTTGTTGAGCATCTGGGAGTAGACGATCTTGCCCGGCGCCACGTCGATGTCGTTGGCGCAAAGCCTCTGCAGGAAGGCGCAGGCATCGCGGCCCTCGACACGGATCTTGCCGAACGAGGTCATGTCGAACAGGCCGACGCCGTTTCGGACCGCCAGATGTTCGTCGCGCTGGTTGTCGAACCAGTTCTGCCGTTTCCAGGAATAACGGTACTCGCGCTCCTGGTCCTCACGCGCGAACCAGTTGGCCCGCTCCCAGCCGGCAACCTCGCCGAACACCGCGCCGCGTGCCTTCAGATGTTCATGGAGCGGGGAGCGCCTGACGTTCCGAGAGGTCGCCATCTGCCGGTACGGAAAATGGTCGGCGTAGAGCAGGCCGAGCGTCTCGGAGACGCGCTCTCTGAGATAGCGGCGGTTTTTTTGGAACGGCTGGGCGCGGCGGATGTCGACCTCCCACAGATCGAAGGGTGCTTCGCCATCGTTGATCCATTGCGCCAGCGCCATGCCGGCGCCGCCTGAGGAGACGATGCCGATGGAGTTGTAGCCGGTCGCCATCCAGTAGCCGGACAGCTCCGGCGCCTCGCCGAGATAATAGCGATCATCAGGCGTAAAACTCTCGGGGCCGTTGAAGAAAGTGTGGATGCCGGCGCTGGCCAGCATCGGCATGCGGTTGACGCCCATTTCGAGGATCGGCTCGAAATGTTCGAAATCCTCGGGCAACTGGTCGAAGCAGAAATCTTCGCTTATGCCGTCCATGCCCCACGGCTTGGCCACCGGCTCGAAGGCGCCGAGCATCATCTTGCCGGCATCTTCCTTGTAGTAGGCGCACTCGTCCGGCACGCGCAGCACGGGCAGCCGGGTCAGGCCGGGGATCGGTTCGGTGACGAGATAAAAATGCTCGCAGGCATGCAGCGGGATGCTGACGCCGTTCTGGGCGCCAAGCTCGCGTGCCCACATCCCGGCGCAATTGACGACGACATCGGCCTCGATCATGCCTTGCTCGTCGCCCCGCATCCAGGAAACGCCGGTGACGCAGCCATTCCTCGTGTGAACCTTGGTGACCTTCACATTCTCGACGATCGTCGCACCGCGCTGGCGCGCACCCTTGGCCAGCGCCATGGCGATATTGGCCGGGTCGCATTGGCCGTCGAGCGGCAGATGCACGGCGCCGACCACATCGGAAACATTAAGATGCGGGTACATCTGCTTGACTTCGTTTGGCGAAATCTCGCGCACGTCGATATCGAACGCGCGGGCGAGCGACGCCTGCCTATAAATCTCGTGCTTGCGTTCCTCGGTCAGCGCCACGGTGATCGAACCGACCTGGCGCATGCCGGTGCCGACATCGGTCTCGGCCTCCAGCCTGACGTAGAGGTCGGCCGAATATTTCGCCAGCCGCGTCATGTTCTGCGAACCGCGCAACTGGCCGATCAGGCCGGCGGCGTGCCATGTCGTGCCCGATGTCAGCTGCTTGCGCTCGAGCAGCACGATGTCGGTCCAGCCGACCTTGGCCAGATGATAGGCGACCGAGCAGCCGGAGACGCCGCCGCCGATGATGACGGCCCTCGCCTTGGGAGGAATGGTTTTGGGCGGATTGGTTTTGGTCAGAATGGTTTTCTGGGGCAGGGCGCTCATGCGGCCTCGCGGCGGTAGCTGGACGCGAAGCGGCGCAAGCGAAGGGTTGCTTCCAGAAGCACCGCCTCGGGCTGGCAGAGGCTGACGCGAATATGGCCGGCGGCGGCCTCGCCGAAGCTCGAGCCGGGCATGACGCCGACCTTTTCCTTGTCGAGCAGAGCCCAGGCGAATTTCTCGTCGTCCGGCTCGAGAGCCGAGATATCGAGCATGACATACATGCCGCCTTCGGAGCCGCGCACGGTGATGTTGTTCATGCCGCGCATGGCATCGAGGACGACGCTGCGCCGTGCGGCATAGCGTTCGGCGATCTCCTTGACGCCATAGCCGTTTTCCAGCGCCTCGGCGCAAGCGAGGCTGATGAACGCCGGCAGGCCGTAGGTGGTCACCAGATTGAGGTTGGTCAGCAGCGAGATCATCTGTTCGGGCCCGCTCAGCCAGCCCATCCGCCAGCCGGTCATGCCGTGGCTCTTCGACATGGAATTGATGACCAGCGTGCGTTCCGCCATGCCTGGCAGTGAACGCGGCGAGACGTGCTCGCCGCCGCCCAGCGTCCAATAGACCTCGTCCGACAGCAGCCAGAGGTCATGCTCCCGGCAGATCTGCGCCAGCTCTTCCAGCCGCTGGCGCGAATAGACGGCACCCGTCGGGTTGTTCGGCGTGTTGATGAGGATGGCGCGGGTGTTCGGCCGAAGTGCTGCGCGAATGTCGGCGGCGCGCGGCTGGAAACCATCCTCGGCGGGTGTCTCGACCACGGTGAAATCGGCGCCCGCCCCACTGAAGGTGTTGGGGTAGGTCGCGTAATAGGGCGCCACCACAATGGCATGGTCGCCCTGGTCGAGAACGGCCTGCACCGCCGCGTAAAGTGCCGCCTGCCCGCCCGGTGTGGCGATGACCTGGTCGGGGTTGGTCGTAACGCCGGTGCAGGCGGTCGAGGCCGCCGCCATGGCCTGGCGCAGGCGCGGAATGCCGGCAAGCGGGGTATAGTGGTGATTGCTGGCGCGAACCGCGGTCACGCAGGCTTCGATCGTCTGCGTCGGCGTGTCGAAATCATGGTCGCCGACCGACAGCATGATGATGTCCTCGCCGGCCTGCTTGCGCGTCCAGGCGGCGAAATGGACCTCCCAGCCGTCCTTGCCGGAAGGCACGATGCCGGAAATGCGCGATGACGGTCTGGGCATTATGCTACTCCCGAAATTTCGTAGCCGGCCTGTTCGAGCCGGTCGCGCAGGGCCGCGATATGAGGCGGCCCGACTTCGCAGCAGCCGCCGACGATGTCGGCGCCGGCCTCGACCCAGCCGACCGCCTGGTCGGCATAGGCATCCGGATCGAGGTCGTGGCGGGCGTGCAGCACTTCCACCGTTCCGCCATGCTTGAGCGCCTCGACCGAGGTGAAGCCGTTGGCATAGGCGCCAACCGGCCCGCCGAGAGCGATCAGTTCGGGCAGCGCTGCAGCAATGGCTTCGGGCCGGCAGCAATTGATCAGCCTGGCTGCGACCGGCAGGCCGTCGAGAGCTCTTGCTGCCGCCGCTATGGTTTCGCCGCTGCGCAGCCGCGGCGCGCCGTGATCGGCGAGCGTCCACGACACCCACACCGGCTTGCCGCTTTCCGACGCGGCGGTGACAGCCGCGCGCGCCTCCTCGGCCGACGCCATGGTCTCGCACAGGAACAGATCGACACCGTCGGCCTGCTCGGCAACGATGCGGCGGTAGATGTCGAGCGTATCCTCGAAGGATATCGTCAGGGCCGGTGCGTAGCTGCCGAACAGCGGCGACAGGCAGCCGGCGATTGCCGCGTCGCCGGCCTGGTCGCGCGCTTGCCTTGCCAGTTCTATGCCGCGCTGCTGCAGCGGCTTGAACAGCTCTTCCGCGCCCTCGCGCGCCAGCCGCTCGGGGGTTGCTGAATAGGTGTTGATGGTGATGACGCGGGCGCCGGCCCGAATGAACTCCGCATGCAGGTCGCGCACCAGGTCCGGTTCGTCGATCAGCACCCTGGCCGACCATAGCGGGGTGGGATCGGAGCTGCTGCGGCGGACCAGTTCCTGGCCCATGCCGCCGTCGGTGAGAATGACTGAATTCATGCGCGCAACCTCTCGTTGGTTGGATCCCACAGCGGTTCGTCCTTCTGCACGACCGCCTTGAAGCGCTCGCCGAAGATCTCGACCTCGACCGCAGTTCCCGGCTCAGTCAGGTCGGCGCGCAGCACGCCGAGCGCGATCGACTTGTCGATCCGATGGCCCCAGCCGCCGGACGTCGTCTCGCCGACGATCCGGCCGTCATGCCACAGCGTCGACATGGTTGGCGCGTCGCAGTCGCCGGGGTTTTCGACGACCAGCGTGACAAAGCGCTTCTTCACGCCCTGCTGCTTCTCGTTTTGCAGCGCCGCCTTGCCACGGAAATCCGGCTTGTCCCATTTCACGAAACGCTCCAGCCCACCCTGCAGGATCGAATAGTCGGTCGACAGGTCGCCTTTCCAGGCGCGATAGGATTTTTCAAGCCGCAATGAATCCAGCGCGTACATGCCGAACGGCTTCAGCCCATGCTTCTGCCCTGCCGCCCAGACGGCGTCGAACACGGTGGCGGTGTCGTCGATCCTGGTGTGGATTTCCCAGCCGAGTTCGCCGGCGAAGGACACACGCAACAGCCTTGCCCAACGGCCGGCAATTGTCGTCTCCTGGTGGGTCAGCCAGGGCAGGGCAAGGTCGGCGGCGCAGACATCGGCGAGGATTTTTCGCGAATTGGGCCCGGCGAGGATCTGCGTTGCGTATTCCTCGGTCCGGTCGACCAGCCTGAACGAGGCGTCCTTCGGCATGCGCCATTTCAGCCATTCAAAATCGTGCCATTGCGCCACCGCGGCGGTGATCAGCGTCATCAAATTCTCGTCGTGGCGAACGGCAGACATTTCGGTGACGATGCGGCCCTTGTCGTCGGCAAAATAGACCAGGCCGATGCGGCCGGGTTTCGGCACCAGGCCGGTGATCTGTTGGCTCAACCAGTCGGCCGCGCCCGGACCGTCGAGATTGAAGCGGGAGAACCCGGGCAGGTCCAAAATGCCGGCGGCATCGCGCACGGCAAGGCATTCTTCGCGCACGCGATCCTGCCACGGCCCGTCGCGGCGGAAGGTCAGCGTCGCGGTTTCCGAGACGTCGTCGCTGGCTTGCGCGTACCAGGTGGCGCGCTCCCAGCCATTGTAGGCGTCGAAGCAAGCGCCGAGCGCCTTGATGCGATCGTGGATCGGCGACAGTTTGCGGTCGCGGCCTGCCGGCCAGGCATGGCGCGGGAACTGGATGGCGTATTCGTTGCCATAGATTTCCATGCCCTTGGCGACGCAGTAATCCGGGGCCGAGGCAAAGCTGGTGAAGCGGCGCGGATCGCACGACCACATGTCCCATTCGGTCTGGCCTTCAGTCACCCATTCGGCCAGCACCTTGCCGGCGCCGCCGCCCTGGGCGATGCCGAAGGTGAAGACGCACGCCTCGAAGGCGTTCGGCACGCCGGGCATCGGGCCGATCAGCGGGTTGCCGTCCGGCGCGTAGGGGATCGGGCCGTTGATGACCTTGGACAGGCCGGCGGTGCCGAGAATCGGCACGCGGGCGACGGCATCGGCCAGATAGTCCTCGAGCCGGTCGAGATCGTCGGGGAACAGCTGGAACGAAAAATCGTCTGGCATCGGATCGTTGTGGCCGACCCAATGGGCACGGCAATTGCGCTCATAGGGACCGAGATTCATGCCGTTCTTTTCCTGGCGCAGATAATAGGAGGTGTCGACGTCGCGCAGCAGCGGCAGTTTCTTGCCTTGCTCCTTCGACCACGCGGCCAGTTCGGGGATTTCCTCGAACAGGATATATTGATGGCTCATCACCATCATCGGCACGTCGCGGCCGAACATCCTGCCGACTTCGGCCGCACGGTAGCCAGCGGCGTTGACGACGATCTCGCAGCGGATCTCGCCCTGCGCGGTCTCGACCACCCACTCGTCCTTGTCGCGGCGCACGCCGGTGACCGGACAGAAGCGAATGATCTTCGTGCCCAGGTCGCGGGCGCCCTTGGCCAGCGCCTGGGTCAGCTGCGCCGGGTCGATGTCGCCGTCGCTCGGATCGTAGAGCGCGCCCTTCAATTCATGCGTTTCGATGAACGGGTAGCGGCGCTTGATCTCGTCGAGCCCGACCACATCGATGTCCATGCCCTGGTAGCGGCCCATGCCCTTGGCGCGCTGAAACTCCTGCATGCGCTGGGCTGTATGGGCCAGCCTGAGCGAGCCGGTGACATGGTAGTTCATGGGATAGCCGACCGCGTCGGCCAGCCCGCGATAGAGCTCGGTCGAATAGCGCTGCATGTTCATCAACGACCATGACGAGGAGAAGGTCGGCACGTTGCCTGCCGCATGCCAGGTCGAGCCGGAGGTGAGCTCGTTCTTTTCCAGGAGCACGCAGTCGGTCCAGCCCGCCTTGGCGAGATGGTAGAGCGCCGACGCACCCACGACACCGCCTCCGATGATCACCACACGTGCCGTGGTCGGCAAACCGGCCATATTCTTCTCCAGACCTCTAGTAGACAGGTGGCGAAACCACCCAGATGACCACCGCCGGCTCCGCACCGGGATTGCGCCAGCGGAACGGCTTGCCGTCGAAGCGAAAGGAGTCGCCTTCGCCAAGCCG
Source organism: Mesorhizobium sp. WSM4837 (assembly GCF_055811435.1). NCBI lineage: Bacteria > Pseudomonadati > Pseudomonadota > Alphaproteobacteria > Hyphomicrobiales > Phyllobacteriaceae > Mesorhizobium > Mesorhizobium sp. WSM4837. The sequence goes on along the minus strand of NZ_JBVVQE010000021.1, from coordinate 41,024 downwards.
GTGCCAGACGCCTGATATCTCGATGTCGAAGCTGCCGGAAGCGACATATCCGGCTTCCTCCGTCGGCCGGCGGGCTTCGATCTTCAGTTCAGCACCCGGCGCGAAGACCGAACGCAGCATCTCGAAGCTACCGCCGAGATCGGGCGAAAGAAGCTCCTCCACCAGGCCGGAATCGCTTGTGCCAAGCGTGCGGCGGCTGCCGGCGCGCACGACCACGCCGCGCTCGTTCTCGACGGGCACGTCGTGGCTGAAGAACAGGCTGACCGGCACGCCGAACAATTCCGCGAAGCCTCTGAGATCGCTAAGCGACGGTATCGACAGGCCGCGCTCGACCTGACTGACCCAGCCGACCGAGCGGCCGAGCTTCAGGCCGGTCTCGGCAAGCGTCAGCCCGCGCGCCCTGCGCAGCGCCCTGATATCGCCGGCCAGCAGCCGTTCGCGGTTTTCCTGCTCCGATCTGACGGCGGTTGAAGTCAAAGCTTTTTTCTCGGTAAAAATCTGTCTGGTGAAAAGTCCCCCTTGGTGAAAAATTGAGGGCAAATTTCATCAGGGGTCAGGTTCGTGAAAAAATCAAGAGAATTTTCATGAGGCCACAAGATTTGCTTGCGCCGTTTTGACGGTTCAGGCAAAGGCTCGGCCACGAACGGCGAGTGAGGGCGTCCGGTCGAGGCTTGCGTTAGAGCGCCATGCGTCAAATTGGACCGCAATGGTGCTCTCTCATTTCTAGACGGCGCATGTATCCTTTCCGGAATCGATTCCGGTTTCCGGGGCACGCGCAAAGGGACGCCCATGCTGGAAAACAGGACTAAGATTACGGATGGCGCGGCGATCGTCGACGAGGCGATCACGTCGCGCCGTTCGGTGCGGGCGTTCCTGCCCGACATGGTCGACGACGAGATGATCCGCGCCATACTCGCCGTTGCCGCGCGTGCGCCTTCGGGCACCAACATGCAGCCCTGGCGGGTCTACGTCACCAAGGGCGAGGTCAAGCAACGGATCAGCGACGCCATCCTCAACTCCGGCATCCGCGCCGAAAAGGCCGAGTGGGACGAGTATCGCTACTATCCCGACCAGTTCTTCGAGCCCTATCTGACCCGGCGGCGAGCCAACGGCTTCGGCCTCTACAGCGTGCTCGGCATCGGCCGGCGTGAGGTCGACAGGATGCGCGCGCAGCACGACCGCAACTTCGTCTTCTTCGACGCACCGGTCGGCATGATCTTCACCGTTGACCGGCGGCTGAACAAGGGCTCGTGGATCGATTACGGCATGTTCCTGCAGAACATCATGGTGGCGGCGCGGGGCAGGGGTCTGCACACCTGCCCGCAGGCGGCCTTTGCACCCTATCACAAGCAGATCAGGTCGGTGCTCAACATTCCCGACGCGGAGATCGTCGTCTGTGGCATGGCGCTTGGCCGTGAGGACACATCCAAGCCCGAAAACGCGTTCCGCACCGACCGCGCGCCGCTGGAAGAGTGGGTGACGTTCGCCAGTTGAGGTGACGCCAAGCGTGGTGACGACGCGCCGCGTCGGTCTACTGCACTTCGTAGCCGACTTCCTCGCTGGCGTGACAGAGCGCCTTCCAGAACGAGCGCGCAAACGAGCGGAACACATAGATGTCGAACTGGTCGGCGCCGGTGCGCTGGATTTGGGCGAAGACATCATGATGCATGGTCGAGCGGCCGGCACCGACCGGGAAGGCCGGCAGCGCGAAGTCGATGGCGAAGAACTTTGCCAGCACCCATTCCGCCTTCGGTCCGGCGATGCGGATCGCGGTGCGGCCGTGCGACAGGTCGGTCACCGTGCCGATATCAGGGGTGACGACATTGGCAAAGGCCGATGCCAAGCCCTCGGCTTCGTCGACCACGGTGAATTTTCCCGGTGCAAATCCGAACACCGACCTCACGCCGTTGGTGCTGCCGGCGCCAGCGCCGTCGGGCAGCGCAAGGCCGGTAACGGTGCGAATGCCTGCTATCAACGCCTTCTCCTGGCCCGGCCAGGCTGCGAGCTGCAGGATCGATCCCGGCCTGGTTTCGGAGAGGATGACCTCGATGCCGTGTTCGAAATCGCCATGCGAGCCGGTGCGCAGCTCCAGCTCAAGCGGGGATTGGCGCTCAACCATGCATGCGGCTCCCGTCCGGATCAAAGAAGTGATTGGAGACGATCTCGACCGGGCCGAACCGGTTGCGCAGAGGATCGGAGATATGGGCGCGCGTGCCGCGCCGTGCCTTGCCGTCCTTGACCAGAGCGAGCGCGATGTACTTGCCGAGCGCCGGCGAATAACAGCAAGCGGTGATGTGGCCGATGGAATCGTGCGGATTGGCTTCGTCAAGCGCTTCGACGATGTGCGCGCCGCCGTTGAGCGGCTGGTTGTCCAGCGAAATCAGGCCGACGAGTTCCAGGCGGCCGGGCGCGATCAGGCCCTCGCGATCCATCATCGCCGAGCCGATGAAGGGCTTCTTCCTGGACAGCATCCAGTCGAGATGCAGGTCGCGTGCGGTGGTGCGGCCGTCGATCTCGGCGCCGGTGACGTGGCCTTTCTCGATGCGCAACGTGCCAAGCGCCTCAAGCCCGTAGGTCACCAGTCCGAACGGCTTGCCGGCTTCGATCAAGGCTTCCCAGACATCGGCGCCGTAGCCGGCGCCGGAGTAGACTTCGAAGGCCATTTCGCCGGAGAAGGAAAGCCGGCAGATCATCACCGGCACGCCTGATATCTTGCCGTGCACGATACCCATGAAAGGCAGGGTTGCGTTGTCGACGGCGGTGCCGGTGACGCAAGCAGCAAGGATCTCTCTCGCCCTAGGCCCGCCGATCGCCGCACCCGCCCATTCGTCGGTCACCGAGGTGACATGGACCTTCAGCTCCGGCCAGATGACGTCGAGGAAATACTCCAGATGCTGCATCACCTTGCCGGCATTGGCGGTGGTGGTGGTCATCAGGAAGTCCAGTTCGCCGAGCCGCCACGTCGTGCCGTCGTCGAAGGCGAGGCCGTCCTCGCGCAGCATCAGCCCGTAGCGGGCCTTGCCGACGGCCAATGTCGAGAACATGTTGGTGTAAACCCGGTCGAGGAATTCCGCCGCGTCCGGGCCCTGCACGGCGATCTTGCCCAGCGTCGAGACATCGACGATGCCGGCGCTCTCCCGCGTCGCCCTGGCTTCGCGCACATAGGCCTGCTCGATTGTCTCGCCGGGATGGCCATAAATCATCGGGCGATACCAGAGGCCGGCTGAATACATGGTCGCGCCGTTGGCGACGTGCCAGTCATGCATCGGCGTCAGTCGTTCGGGCCTCAAGTCGCCGAAACGCTCCGCGGCCAGTGAGCCGATCGACACGGCCGAAAAAGGTGGGCGAAAGCGTGTCGTGCCGACTTCGGGAATCGGCTTGCCCAGCGCCTCGGCCATGATGGCGAGGCCGGGTATGTTGGAGCTCTTGCCCTGGTCGGTCGCCATGCCGAGCGTGGTGTAGCGCTTCAAATGCTCGACCGAGACAAAGCCTTCCCGATGCGCCAGCCGTACATCCTCCGCCGTCACGTCGTGCTGGAAATCGACGAAGCTTTTTCCATCGGCCCTGATCTCGAACACCGGGGCCGGGTCGGGACCGCCGGGTGCGGCTTCGACGACCGGCAGGACCGTTGGCGCACCTGTTCCACCTGCCGCCGAAAGCCCGGCGGCGCGGCCTTCGGCGATTGCCTCGGCGGTGGAAAAGCTGCCGGTGAAAGCGCCGGCGCCAATCCATTGCTGTGTTGGCCATCGCTGTGTTGGCCATTGCTGGGTTGGCTTCGGTGGCAGGAAGGCTTGTCTGGCGGCATTCCATTCCGCCCTGGCGCCGGCCTGGCTGGCCAGATGGATGGTCGGCGACCAGCCTCCCGATATCAGCAGGCAGTCGGCTTGAATGCTGCGCGCCTCGCCGGCAAGCGCGCCGTTGACCATGTCGAAGCCCTGCACCTTGACGCCGGACAGCGCCTTGCCGCCTTCGGTGGCGACCACGGCGTGACCGAAAAGGATCTTGGCTTCCGCTTCATCGGCGAGCTCGCGCATCTCGCTCGAAAGCTCCGGCCGCACGTCGACGATCGCGACAATCGCCGCGCCGGCCTTCTTCAGCGCCAGGGCGGAGCGATAGGCGCTGTCATTGTTGGTGAACAGTGCGATCCTGTTGCCCGCCAGCACGCCGTACTCGTTGGCGTAGCGCTCGGCGGCATGCGCCAGCATCACTCCCGGCCGATCGTTGCCCGGAAACACCAGCGGCCGCTCGAAGGAGCCGGTGGCCAGCACCACCGACTTGGCGCGAATGATCCAGTAGCGATGGCGTGGTTCGCCCTTGCCGGGTCTCTCCTTGTGGTCGGCAACCCGTTCAAGCGCGGCGAGCGTGTTGCCGTCGTAATAGCCCCAGACCGTGGTGCGTGGCAGCAGGCGGACATTGTCATAGCCTTCGAGCTGGCCGGCGGCTCGCGCTGCCCAGTCGGCCCCGGGCATCCCGTCGATCGTCTCGCCCGACCAGTTGGCCGAGCCGCCGAAATGCGGTTCGAGTTCGCTGAGGATGACACGCGCGCCCTGATCGGCGGCTGCCCTGGCGGCCATCAGTCCGGCCGGACCGGAACCGACCACCAGCACATCGCAGAAGGCGTTCATGCGCTCGTAACGCGCCGTGTCGGCAGCGGTCCCGGCGCGGCCGAGACCGGCGGCGCGGCGGATGAAATGCTCGCAGAACATCCAGAAACGCGTGCTCTTCAGCGGGCCGATCGCGGGCCCCATGAAGGTCTTGTAATAGAAGCCGGCGGACAGAAGCTTGCCGCCGAGCTGGTTGGCGGCGCTGACATCCCAGGCCAGCGATGGAAAGCGGTTCTGGCTGACGGCGGTCAGCCCATCATGGATCTCGACCATGGTCGCGGCGATGTTGGGCTCGCGAACCTCGCCCCGCAACACCGTCACCAGGGCGTTCGGTTCCTCGATGCCTGCCGTCAGCACCCCGCGAGGACGGTGATATTTGAACGAGCGTCCGAACAGGGTGACGCCATTGGCCAGCAGCGCTGAGGCAAGCGTGTCGCCGGCATGGCCGGTGTAAGGCGCGCCGTCGAAGGTGAACCGGATGGTTCGCAGCCGGTCGATCCGGCCACCGGCATCGGTGCGGCGCGGGCTCATGACTTGCCCTCCGCCTTGTGCCGGGCAGCCACTTTGTGGTCGCCGCGCGTGAACGCGACGCTGGAGATCTCGTGTGTCAGCGTGTTGCGCACGACCCTGAGATGGGCGCGGCAGCCGCCGGAATGCTGCCAGATCTCGTTGTGGTCACCCGCCGGGTTCAATCGGTCATAGACATAGGCGTTCCAGGCATCGAGGTCCTGCGAGGCAGGCTGAGGGCGCTCGCGGTTGCCGTCACCCTGATAGGTGAACTCGATGACGTCGCGCGGGCCGCAATAGGGGCAGGTAATCAGCATGCGATTGTATCTTCTCGTTTGACCATGATCTTGGCCGAAAACCGGTTTCCACTCTTTGTTACGCCGACCTGCGGTTCGGGATCATGGTCTAATGCAGCCGCGGCGTCGCGCCCTGGCCCTTGTCGTCGATCACCAGGCCGCGATGGAAGCGATCCAGCGTGAAGGGCGCGTTGATGTCGTGCGGTTCATCCTTGGCTATGGTCCACGCAAAGCACCAGCCGGAGGCCGGCGTCGCCTTGAAGCCGCCGTAGCACCAGCCGCAGTTGAGATACATGCCCGGCAGCGGGCCGGTGGTGATGATGGGAGAACCGTCCATCGACATGTCGCAGACGCCACCCCAGGAGCGCAGCATGCGAACCCGGGCGAGAACCGGAAACAGCGCCAGCATCTCGCTCATCACCTCATCGACAACAGGCAAACTGCCGCGCTGGGCGTAGCTGTTGTAGCCGTCGAGATCGCCGCCATAGACAAGGCCGCCCTTGTCCGACTGCGACATGTAGAAATGGCCCATGCCGAAAGTCAGGACTGTGTTGATGAACGGCTTCAGCGATTCCGTCACAAAAGCCTGCAGCACGTGGCTCTCGATCGGCATCGTATCGATGCCGGCGAGCCGCATGACTTGCCCGGTGCTGCCGGCCACCGCGACCGCCACCTTCCTGGCGCGGATATCTCCGCGCGACGTCGAGACGCCTGATATGCGGTCGCCGTCGCGCAGGAAGCCGGTGACCTCGCAATTCTCGATGATATCGACACCGCGGCGGTCGGCGCCGCGCGCATAGCCCCAGGCGACGGCATCGTGGCGGGCGGTGCCGGCGCGCCGCTGCATCAGGCCGCCGACGATTGGGAAGCGCGCCGTGGCGGAGACGTCCAGCGCCGGCACCAGGCGCGCGATCTCGGCCGTGGTCATCAGTTCGGCGTCGACGCCGAGATGGCGCATGGCGTTGCCCCGGCGGGCAAAATCGTCGAACTGGGCCGGCGTGTGCGCGAGGTTGAGGCAGCCGCGCTGCGAGAACATGACGTTGTAGTTGAGGTCGTGCGACAGGTTCTCCCACAGCTTCATCGAATGTTCGTAGAAGCGCGTGTTGGCAGGCAGCAGGTAGTTGGAGCGGACCGCTGTCGTGTTGCGGCCGACATTGCCGGAGCCGAGCCAGCGCTTTTCCAGCACTGCCACGTTGGTGATGCCGTGCTCCTTGGCGAGATAATAGGCGGTCGACAGGCCATGGCCGCCACCGCCGATGACGATCACGTCGTAGGACGCCTTCGGGTCCGGCTTGCGCCAGGCCGGTTTCCAGTCCTTGTTGCCGGTCAGCGCATTTTTGAGAAGCGAGAAGGCCGAATATTCCGCCATTCTTTTTGTTGTCCGTTCTGGCTTTTCGTCAGCCGTTTTGGGCGATGCGGCACATTATAGAGCAGGCCGCTGCCGCAAAGCCAATATTGCGCCATCGCTTTTCGACTGGCCGACTCCGAAGGGCGGCAGGGCGGGACGGCTTGCTCCCCGGTATCAGCGTCTTTATCAAGGGCGAGCTTTAGAACGCCTTACCGCCTGTGAGTCGCCAAACGATCATGCTTTTCCGACTGCTCCGCTTCGTTCTGGTCCTGGCGATCGTCGCCTCGGCGCCGCTGTCGCTTGATGCGGCGGCGCAGGGGCTTGAGCAGGCTGCCTCTGGAGTGGTCGCCGACCAGCAGAAAATCCTGCAGGACCTGACGACGAGGACCGACAATCTCGAAAAGAAAATCCAGGAGGACGGTGACGACGACGCCAGCCTTGTCGACATCCGCCTGCAGCTCGAGGAAATGTCGCGAGGTGCGCTGGACAGCGCGCTTGTCTTCCGCCCGCGCCTTTCGGAGATCAACGCAAGGCTCGATCAGCTCGCGGCGCCGCCGGCCGCGGGCCAGCCACCCGAACCCGACATCGTGACCAGCGAACGCCAGGCGCTGGCGTCCGAAAAGGCCGAGATCAATGCTGTCATCGCCGCGGCGCAAAACCTGTCGATCCGAATCAGCGGCCTCATCGCCAAGATCGCCAATATGCGCAGCGAGCTGTTTCGCAATCTGCTCACCAAGCGCTACGTGCTGTCCGACGCGTTGAGCCCTGAAGTCATTTCCGATGCCAATGGTGAATTTACCGGCTTCAACAAGGCAGTGTCGTCGTGGCTGGCCTTTGTCTTCAAGTTCAAGTTCCAGGCCGTGCTGGCCGCGACCTTGACGGCGCTTTCCCTGGCGGCGGTGCTTTTTGTCGGTGGGCGGCGTTTGTTCGGGCGTATCTTCGAAGCGGACCCGTCGGTCGAAGATCCGTCCTATCTCAGCCGGTTGTCGGTGGCGTTCTGGTCGACATTGCTGCCGACGCTGGCGGTCGGCGTCTTCCTGGTCTCGACCGTGTTCTTTTTCAACTATTACAATGTGTTGCGCGGCGACATTGGCGTGTTCCTGAAGGCGCTGGTCGGGGTCATCGCGGTGGTGTTCTGCGTCAACCGACTGGCCAATGCGACGCTGGAGCCGCGGCTGCCGAACTGGCGGCTCATCCCCGTTGAATCAGGCCCGGCACGCTGGCTGGTGCGGCTGACGACCGCCATGGCGGTAGTGATCGGCGTCAACTATTTCCTGTCGGTGGTCAACGACACGATGGGCTCGCCGCTGTCGCTGACCATCGCCAGAAGTTTTGTCGCCACCGTCATCGTCGGCATCATCCTGATCCTGATGGCGCTGCTGAAGCCGTTCAAGGCCACCGACGGAAGCTGGCGCCCCTGGCCGGCGTGGCTGCGCTACACCGCTGTCGCGCTAGGCCTTTTCACCATTGCCACGGCGCTGCTCGGCTATATCGGCCTTGCCATCTTCGTCTCGCTGCAGGTCGTGGTCACCGGTACCATTCTGGTGACCGCCTATATCGGCTTCCTGTCAGCGCGGGCGATCAGCGAGGAAGGTGGCTTTGCCAACACGTCGATCGGGCGCTGGCTATCGACCAATTCCAGTTATGAGGAGTCCGCGCTCGACCAGCTCGGCCTGGTCGTCAGCGTCGCCATCAACCTGATGATCGTGCTGGTGTTCCTGCCGATGATCCTGTTGATGTGGGGCTTCCAGCCCGGCGACATCGAGGCCTGGGCGTACAAGCTGGCGACGGGCCTCACCGTCGGCTCCGTGACGATCTCGGTGACCGGCATCCTCACCGGCATCGTCGTCTTCATCATCGGCTATTTCCTGACGCGCTGGTTCCAGGGCTGGCTCGACGGCTCGGTGATGGCGCGCGGCAAGGTCGATACCGGCGTGCGCAACTCGATCCGGCTGGCGGTCGGCTATGCCGGCGTCGCGCTCGCAGCCCTCGTCGGCGTCTCGGCGGCGGGCATCGATCTCTCCAACCTGGCGCTTGTCGCCGGCGCCCTGTCGCTCGGTATCGGCTTTGGCCTGCAGAATGTCGTCTCCAACTTCGTCTCCGGCCTGATCCTCTTGGCCGAGCGGCCGTTCAAGGTCGGCGACTGGATCGTCGCCGGTGAGATCAGCGGCACGGTCAAGAAGATCAGCGTGCGCGCTACCGAGATCGAGACGTTCCAGCGGCAGTCGGTGATCCTGCCCAATTCAAACCTGATCAACAATGCGGTCGGCAACTGGACGCACCGCAACAAGCTCGGTCGCATCGACATCAAGGTCGGCGTCGCCTACGGCAGCGACGTCAAGCAGGCCCATGCTGTGCTGTTGGAGATTGCGCGCGGCCATCCGCTGGTGCTGAAAAATCCGGAACCCTTCGTGCTGTTCACCAATTTCGGGGCGGCCGCTCTCGAATTCGAAATCCGTGTGTTCCTGGCCGACGTGATGAACGGCAACATCGTGCAGAACGACATTCGGTTTGCCGTCCTCGACGAGTTCGCCGATCAGCATATCGAAATTCCGTCGGCGCCGCGCGCCGTCGTCGAGACCAAGAAGCATGAGGCGTGGCCGATCGATGACGACAAGATCGAAGTCGATTTTGCCGAACAGGAGCAAGCAAAGGCGGAAGCCGTGGCCGAGACGAAACGTCTGGCCAGATCCGGGCGCAAGACCCGCAAGCCGGATCCCGATTAGGGTTTATTGATATTCAGCCGGCCTGCGAACGGCTGATACCTGCGCTTCCGACGCAGCCAAAGCAATTGCGGCATGAATGCGGCATTCAGTTGCCGTTCAGCTGGCATCTCATATAAGCTCACATGCAAAGGGCGGGAATGCCTTGCGAAATGCAACAGAGGCGGTGGCAACACCGATACTGCAAATGTGGAAGTCGCTCGTCGCCGCCATCGCTTTTCTTGCCGTGGGCGGTTCAGCCTTTGCCGCCAGCGCCACCAACAAGGACGCCGAGACCCGCACACTCGTCGTGACCGAAGGCGGTGGCAAGACGGAGCTGGCGCTGGCCGCCGGCGAAACCGCTGAATTCTGCCCGACCGGCTGTTTCGTTACCATGCCGAATGGCGACCTCGAAGCGCTGACCGGTTCGGAAACAATCGAAATCTCTGGCGGCGTCGCCCGCATCAAGTAACCGCGTCAAAAAACGTTGACTAGTTTTTAGAAGGCCGGGCAAATGCCCGGCCTTTGATCGTTTCGGGTTATCGAAACTTAACGATGAAAGGGAAAATACCGTCACGCAAGCCAGGCCGGGCCGGACGCTTTAACGATCGCTGCGCTGTTGCCCGCTATATCGGGCCGAAGACGCCGAAGCATGGGGTTTTGGATCGGCGCCTGATCCTTTCCGAAAGGTCGACTTTCGGGGATCATGCGCTTTTAGGCAGGGCAACGAAGAATGGATGTGCGGTCGGACAGGAACGCAATCCCGCTTGCTGTCGATCTCGACGGCACGCTGATCGCGACGGACCTGTTGTGGGAAGGTCTGTTCATCCTTCTCAAGAAGAACCCGCTCTATGTTTTCCTGGTGCCGTTCTGGCTCGCCGGCGGGCCGGCGCGGTTGAAGCAGGCCATCGCTCAACGCATCGACATCGATCCTGCGTCGCTGCCCTACCGCGAGGCGCTGCTTCAGCGCCTTCGCACCGAACATGGCGAAGGCCGCAAGATCGTGCTGGCGACCGGGACGCCGCGTAAATTCGCCGAGGCGATCGCCGCACATCTCAGGATATTCGATCGCGTCCTGGCGACTGACGGCCCCCACAACATGACGTCAGGCAGAAAGCGCGCCTCGCTTGTCGCCGCCTATGGCGATGGCGGCTTCGACTATGCCGGCAACAGTCGGCACGACCTTAAGGTATTCGACGCCGCGCGCACGGCAATCGTCGTCGCGCCCGACCGTCATGCCGCGCGCTGGCAGGCCGCGCACAGTGCTGAAATCATGCCGGCGCCGAAGCCGACATTCAGAACCATCGTCAAGATGCTGCGCGTTCATCAGTGGCTGAAAAACTCGCTGATCGCAGTGCCGATGGTGCTGTCGCACGAATACTTCAACGCCGACATGATCTGGGAATGCCTGCTGGCATTCGTCTCGTTCAGCGCGGTCGCTTCCGCCATCTACATCCTCAATGATTTCTTCGATCTCGCGCTCGACCGCAAACACCTGACCAAGCGCAACCGGCCATTCGCCAGCGGCGCGCTGTCGATCCCGTTCGGCCTCGGTTCAATGATGGTGCTGCTCGCAATAGGCGTTGGCGCAGGGCTTCTGCTGCCGATCGAATTCCTCGGCGTGCTCTGCGGCTACATGGTCATCACCACCGGCTATTCGCTGTCGTTCAAGCGCATGCTTCTGATCGACGTGCTGACATTGGCCAGTCTCTACACCATCCGCGTTCTGGCTGGCGCCGCGGCGACCGGGGTCGACGTCTCGTTCTGGCTGCTGGCCTTCTCGATCTTCTTTTTCCTGTCGCTGGCGCTGGTGAAGCGGTTTGTCGAGCTGCGCACGACCGCCATTCCGGCCGGCGAGCGCATTGCCGGCCGCGGCTACCGCACCGAAGACCAGGAGATCGTCGCCCAGGCGGGCATGGCGTCGGCCTTTTCCTCGGCGCTGGTGCTGGCGCTCTATATGGACAGCGCTGCGGTGCGCGAACTTTATCCGCATCCTTGGCTGGTCTGGCCGCTGGCGCCGATCGTGCTTTACCTGACCATGCGCGTCTGGATTCTCGCCCGCCGCGACCAGATGCATGACGATCCGGTCGTCTTCATCATCCGCGACTGGCGCAGCCAGATCGTCGTGCTCATCGGCGCTGTGTTTCTGGTCGTCGGAGGCTGGTAGACGTGGGGCAGGAGCGGTTCCAGAGCTTCGGTCTTGCCACGCCACCGGCACTCGATGTGATCCCGGCGGACGACGCTGTTGTGCTGCTGAAGAGCGGCAAGGCGACAAGAAACGCTTTGCTCGCCTACGGCAACGGCCGCTCCTATGGCGATTCCTGCCAGAATGGAGCCGGCACGATCGTCGATATGCGGCCGCTGAACAGGATCCGCGCCTTCAATGCCGAGACCGGCGTGATCGAGGCCGAGGCCGGCGTGCTTCTGTCCGACATCATCGCCCATGCAGCGCCATACGGCTTCTTTCCCGCCGTCGTTCCGGGTACGCAGTTCGTCACGCTCGGCGGCGCCATCGCCAACGACGTTCACGGCAAGAATCATCACCGGCGCGGCACCTTCGGCTGCCACGTCGAATCCTTGACGCTGCTCAGATCAGACGCACAGGCCCATTATTGCTCGGCCACCGAGAATAAACGCCAGTTCGCGGCGACGATCGGCGGCATGGGGCTGACTGGCCTGATACTGTCCGCATCGATCCGGCTGATGAGGGTGCCATCGCTCGACATCATCGAGAAGGTGACGCCGTTCCGTGATCTCGGCGAGTTCTTCGAGCTTGCAGAAGCGGCCGATCAGGCCAACGAATACGTCGTCGCCTGGATCGACCAGCTTGCCGGCGGCCAAAGTTGCGGGCGCGGGCTGCTGTTCACCGGCAATCACGCCGAGCATGGCTCCCATGTGGCCTTGCGGGCCGGTGAAAATCTTTCGGTGCCGTTCCAGCCGCCGTTCAACGTGCTCAACCGGCCGTTCCTGACTGCGTTCAATGCCGCCTACCGGTGGAAGAAAGGCCGGTCGACGGCGCCGCGCCAGGTCGGCTACCAGGGTTTCTTCTTTCCGCTCGACGGCGTCGGCAACTGGAACCGGCTCTATGGGCCGAACGGGCTTTTCCAGCACCAGAGCGTGATGCCGCAAGACGTCGCGCGCCGAGTGGTGCCGACGTTGCTTGCGGCGGCAAAACGGGCCAGGCAGGGCTCGTTCCTCACAGTCCTGAAGCGCTTCGGCGGGGTCCGCTCGCCGGCACTGCTGTCGTTCCCGCGGCCGGGTTTCACGCTGACGCTGGATTTCCCCAACCGTGGCCGGGCGACGCTGGCGCTGCTGAAGGAACTCGACCAAATCACAGTCGAGGCCGGTGGCGCGATCAATCCCTACAAGGACGCCCGCATGGGCGACGACGTTTTCGCAGCCTCCTTTCCGGAATGGCAACGCCTCGAAGCGATCCGCGATCCCGCCTTCATGTCGAGTTTCTGGGCGCGAACGGCGAAAAAGCTCGAGGCGCGACACGGAACCGCCGAATCCGCGGAATAGATAACATTCGAATAGGTCGTGGTTAATGCGTCGATAACTCAAGCTTTCCTCAAGACTTTTTGTGCTTCACGAAATGTTTGGAGGTTTTCAATAGGACGGGGGAGGGTTGATGGAAAAAACATGAAATACATCGTCTTCATTCTGTTCACGGTCATGACCAATGCCGCCGCGCAACTCATGCTGAAGCAGGGCATGATGTCACTCGGTTCGATTTCCTTCGAAGGCGCCAATCCGTTGCTGAAGCTGTTGCAGATCGTCTTCAGCCCATGGATTTTCCTCGGCCTGTGCACCTTCGTCATCTCGATGGCGTCGCACCTCTATGTGCTGTCCAAAGTAGAGCTCAGCTTCGCCTATCCGTTCCTCAGTCTCGCCTATGTCGCCGTTGCGATCTTCGCCTATTTCATTTTCCGCGAAGACCTCAATGGCTGGCGTATCGCCGGCATCGCTTTCATCTGCGTCGGCACGGTGCTGATCGCCCAAAGCGGCCGGGATTTGGGTGGTCGCGGGCATGACGAGGAAACCGCCTCCCTTTCGTCCGACAAGATTCACAGTGGGATCGTTCGATGAGACACGTGATCTTCGGCGGCGACGGTTTCGTCGGCCGCCACCTTGCCCCAAAACTTCTGGCCGACGGCGAGGAGGTGGTCGTCGCCGATATCGCTAAAAGCGACCTGCCGCATTACCGCTCCGCCCGATATGTCGGGTGCGACGTCACCGATCCGGCCTCGGTCGATTCGGTCGGGCTGAAGGCCGACGACATGGTCTATAATCTGTCGGCGAAAATGCTGTCGCCGATCCAGGTGCGCGCCAGGCGCCACGAATTCTTCTTCCCGGTGAATTTCCACGGCACCGAGCACATCATGCAGGCGATGGACAGAGCCGGCGCGCCCAAGCTCGTCCATTACACGACCGACATGATCTACGGCCACACGGTCACGCAGCCGATGACCGAGGAACACCCGGTTGCGCCGCTCGGCGAGTATGGCTGGTCGAAGCAGAAGACCGAGGAACTGGCCGTCGAATGGCGCAAGCGCGGCATGTCGATCTCGCTGTTTCGGCCGCGCCTGATCATCGGCCCCGGCCGCCTCGGCATCCTCGAAAAACTGTTCAAGCTGATCGACTGGAACCTTCCGGTGCCGATGATCGGCTCGGGCAAGAACCCGTATCAGTTCATCTCGGTGTTCGACTGCGCCGAGGCGGCGCGCGCTGCGTGGAAGGCCGGCGTGCCTGATGAGGCTTATAATCTCGGCTCGCTCAACCCGCCGCCGGTCCGGAAATTGCTCGGCGACCTGATCAGGCATGCCGGCTCGAAATCGATCCTGATCCCGATCCCGGGCTGGGCAGTCAAGCGAACGCTCGACCTGCTCGACCTCTTGAACATGCCGATCATGGATCCGGAGCAGTATCTGATCGCCGATGAGGACTGCGTGCTCGACGTGTCCAAGGCCGAACGCCAGCTCGGCTGGGTGCCGCAATATCGCGACGAGGACATGCTGATCGCCGCCTACAGCGAATATCGCGCCAAGAAAGACGGCCATGCCGTCGCCGCCAAACATGTGCCCGCCGAGTGAAGGGCCAGCAGGAGACTCTTGAGATGACCGTCATGACCAAGCCAGACCGCACGACTGCGCGCGCCACGGTCAGCGCGCCGGCGCTTTCGCCCGCCACCACCGCCAAGCCCGATCTGATCAGCGTCGAGCAGGCCAAGGCGATGGACGTCGCGCGCATGACCGACCTGTTCAAGGCGCATCTCAACCCCGGCCAGCTGCATTTCATGAAGCTGCTCGGCTTCCACAAGATCAAGGTCGAGCGCGCCGAAGGCATGTTCTACATCGACCAGAACGGCCGCAAGATCCTCGATTTCTTCGGCGGCTTCGGCTCGCTGGCCTTCGGCCACAATCATCCGCGCCTTCTCGAGGCGCGCAAAAAGTTCCAGGAGGAGAAGCGGCAGGAGATCGCCATCGCCTTCATGTCGCAATATGCGGCGGCGCTGGCGCACAATCTCGCCAAATGCTCTCCCGGCGACCTCGACATGGTGTTTCTGGGCTCTTCCGGCTCCGAAGCCATGGAGGCGGCGGTGAAGCTCGCCGAGCGCGCCGCCGGCCCGAAGCGGCCGAAAATCGTCTATGCCGAGAATTCCTTCCACGGCAAGACCAAGGGCGTGCTGGCGATCACCGACGGCTCGCTCTATCGCGCCGACTTCAAGATGGCCGACAATGTCATGCGCATTCCGTTCGGCGACGTCGAAGCGGTCGAGCGCACGTTCCGCTCCGATCCCGAGGTCGGCGTCATCGTGCTCGAAACCATCCAGGGCGGCGGCGGGATCATCCAGGCGCCTGCCGAATACTGGCAGAAGCTGCGTGCGCTCTGCGACCAATACGGTGTTCTGTGGGTCGCCGACGAGGTGCAGTGCGGCTATGGCCGCTCCGGCCGCTTCTATGCCTTCGAGCACTACGGCGTCGTTCCGGACGTGACGGCGCTGGCAAAGTCGCTCGGTGGCGGCAAGGCGGCGGTCGGCGCGATGATCGCCAGGCGCGAGGTCTATTTGAAGGCCTATGGCACGCCGAAGACGGCGATGATCCACGCCATGGCCACCTTCGGCGGCATGGGCGAGGCCTGCGTCACCTCGATCGAGGCGCTCAACGTGCTTTACGACGAGGGGCTGATCGACAACGCCGCGGTCACCGGCGACTATCTGCTGCAACGCCTGCAGACGTTGCGGGAAAAATACCCGAAGATCATCAAGGAGGTCCGCGGCAAAGGCCTTATGGTCGGGCTGGAATTCCACGACTTTTCGCAGACCTTGCCGATGGTGCTGCGGCCTGTGGTCAGCGTGCTTGACGACAAGCTGAAGGGATCCTTGTCCGGTTTTGTTGGTGCTTTGCTGCTGCGTGACTACGACGTGCTCGTTGCCTTCACCGAATACAACCGCAACGTCATCCGTCTCGAACCGCCGCTGATCTGCCAGCGCGAACATGTCGACCGCTTCGTCGAGGCGCTCGACAGCCTGTTGTCGCGCGGCATCGTGTCGATCGTGAAGGATTTCGTCAAAAGCCAGGTTCGTTAGCCAGGTGCGCCGAGCGAGACCATGCTGAGCAAGTCTCCGGCTCCGACAAACCTGCTCGACCGGCTGACCAAGGCCAGTCTGGCATGGGGCGAGGGCACATATGCGCGTCTTGCCGCACCGATCGGGGCGGCTGCCTTCGCGCTCTACATCCTGCTGACCGCGGCGACGGCATGGTTCATGCCTGACGCCAATTGGGACATGCTGCCCTACCTTGCGATCGCCGAGGAGGGCACCTATCGCGATGTGCAGGCGCTGCACGATTATGCCTATGGCACCGTCAGGGACGGCCTATCGGCGAGCGACTACAAGGCGCTGACCGATGATGGCGGCGGCTTCCGCAGTCATATGGCCGGGAATGCCGCCGATTTCCATTCGCTGCTCGGCATGTACCGGATCAAGTTCCTTTACGCCGAGATCCTGTCGACGATGAGCTCGGCGATGTCGCCGGTCGCGGCGATGCGGCTGCTGCAGGTGTTCTCGGTGCTGCTGTTCGGCGCGATCGCGCTGCTCTGGCTGCGCTCAGAGGGCGCGCTGGCGCTGGCGCCGGTTCTCGGCGCGGTGCTGATGATGGCCGATTTCGGCGACGCGGCGCGGGCGTTGACGCCTGACCTGCTGTGCTCAGCGCTGTTCCTCGGCGGGCTCTTTGCCTATAGGCGCGGTCGTGAAGTGGCCACCGCGATCCTGCTCTTCCTCGCTTTCATGGCTCGGCCCGACAATATTGTTTTCCTTGCTATTTTTGCCGTGCTGCTGTTGGTCTTCCGGCAGAAGGCGTGGGGCGCGCTGGCCGGCTTTGCCGCCTCGCTCGTCGCCTATTTCGCCATCTCGCACTGGGCGCAGCATCCCGGCTGGTGGCGGCATCTGTGGTTCTCCTCGATCGAGCAGCACTACAATATGGCCGGCTTCGATCCGCCGTTCTCGGCTGTCGCCTACCTCCGGGCTTTTGCCGCCTCCCTGATCCGTGCCGTCAGCCTGAACAACTGGGTCGGCGTCTCGGTGATGGCGCTGGCGGGGTGGTATGCCTCAAGCCGTGCCGGCTTCAAGCTCGACCGCCGCGCCGGCATTCTGTTTGCGGCATTGGTGCTCGGCGTATTGGCCAAATTCACGGTCTTCCCGATCCACGACACCCGCATCTATTTTCCCAATCTGATCCCGCCGTTCCTGCTGCTCGCCGGGCCATTCATGGCGTTGTGGGCATCAGCGAGCACCAAAGGGCGCGGCGCCGCGCCATTGCACGTCATTCCTGGAGACAAGTCATGAGTTCCGTTTCCAGCTTGGCGCGCATCGCGCTGTCGCTCGGCCTCCCCGCTGGCATCCTCGATCGCGGGCCGTCGATGCGCGGTACGAAGTTCCTGGCGAAGGCCGCGCTGAAGGCGCGCCTCAGTGGGGCAAAAAGGCGGTTCCAGATGGTCAATATCGGCGCCTGCGATGGCGTGTTGTTCGACGATGTGACGCCGTGGCTGCACCGCATCCCGCACGCTCGCGCCATACTGGTCGAGCCGATCCCGCACAACCAGAAGCGGTTGCGCGCCAACTATACCGATACGGGCCGCTTCATCATCGAGCCGGTCGCGGTGACGAAGAGCAAGGGAACGATCACGGTCCACACCTTCGATGCCGCCGCACTCGAGGCTGGCACGCTGCCGATCGAGTTCATCGGCTGCTCGTCGGTGACCGACACCAATCTGATGTCGGGCAAGAATGCCTGGGGCCAGGCCGATGCCAACTTCATAAATTCGCGCCGCACCTCAGGGATATCGAATGCCGTCGGAGACATTGCAGACGCTGCTCGACCGCAACGGCATCACCCATATCGACGCCTTCCTTGTCGATTGCGAAGGCGCCGACTGGATCGTCTTCGAGCAGCTCGACCTCGAGCGCTACCGTCCCGGCATGATCAAGGTCGAGGTTGGTGCGTTGCCGGCGGCCGAGATCGGCCAGGTCGTGGTCAAGTTGAAGACCGCCGGCTACCAGGTCGGCTTCCAGGCCGAGGACATCTGGGCCTTCGCCTGAGGGGTAGCCCCGGGCCCGAAAGCAGCTGATCTTTCGGGTCGCGTCGCATCTGCAGCGTGTCGCAAACAGGCGGTAGCATGGCGGCTGGCGCCTGCATATTGTGCGCCGATCAACGGGCGCCGGTGCCCGCTTTACCACTTTGGAGTCGCGGGCAATGGCAGGATTTCCGGAAAAGGCGAAGGTCGTCATCGTCGGGCTGGGCGGTATCGTCGGCGCATCGGTCGCCCATCACCTGATCGAGCGCGGATGGGACGACATCGTCGGCATCGACAAGTCAGGGATCCCGACCGATATCGGCTCGACAGCGCATGCTTCCGACTTCTGCTACACCACCAGCCATGATTTCCTGTCCTGCTGGACGACGCTCTACTCCATCGATTTTTACGAAAAGATGGGTCACTACGCCCGTATCGGCGGCCTCGAGGTTGCCCGCGTCGGCGACGACGATCGCATGGCGGAGATCAAGCGCAAGATCGTCTCGGCAAAGGCTTTCGGAACGCGTGCCCGCCTGATCGAGCCGGCCGAGATCAAGCAGAAATTCCCGCTGATCGAAGAAGAGATGGTGCAGGGCGGCCTGTGGGATCCCGATGCCGGTCTCGTCATCCCACGCTCGCAAACGGTCGCCGGCAAGCTGGTCGACCAGGCGGAAGCCTCCGGCAAACTCAAATCCTTCGCCAACACGCCGGCCAGGTCGCTCGTCGTCGAGAACGGTCGCATCAAGGGCGTGGTGACCGATCGCGGCACCATCGAAGCCGACTACGTGATCGTTTGCGCCGGTATATGGGGCCGGTTGATCGCGGAAATGGTCGGCGAGGACCTGCCGGTCATGCCGATCGACCATCCGCTCACCTTCTTCGGGCCTTATACCGAGTTCGCCGGCACCGGCAAGGAGATCGGGTGGCCGCTGCTGCGCGACCAGGGCAACTCGGCTTACATGCGCGACACCGGCGATCCCAAGACCGCCGAAGGCGGGCAGATCGAGTGGGGCTATTACGAAGAGACCAATCCGCGCCTTTGCCATCCGCGCGACCTGCTGGAGAAGGACCAGGCCCGCCTTTCGCCCTCGCAGCGCGACCTCGACATGGAACAGATCCTCGCGCCGCTCGAGCGCGCCATGGAACTGACGCCGATCCTGGGCGAACTGGGCTACAATGAGAGCCATTCCTTCAACGGTCTTCTGCAGGTGACGGCAGACGGCGGCCCCTCCATGGGCGAGAGCCAGAAGGTGCGGGGCCTCTGGTATGCCGTCGCGATCTGGGTCAAGGACGGCCCTGGCATGGGCAAGCTCATCGCCGACTGGATGACGGACGGCCGGACGTCGATCGACCACCACGCCATCGACTATTCGCGCTTCTATCCGCACCAGACGCAGGAGCAGTTCATCTGGGATCGCTGTACCGAAACGGCGATGAAGGTCTACAATCCGGCCGTCCATCCGCGCGAGCCCTTCTCCAAGGCTCGCGACGTGCGCCGCTCGCCGTTCTGGGAGCGCGAGAAGGAACTCGGCGGCTATTTCATGGAACTCGGCGGCTGGGAGCGCGCCCATGGCTATGCCGCCAACGAGCACCTGCTCGAGAAATACGGCAACCGGGTGCCGGTGCGCGAAAACGAGTGGGACAACCGCCATTTCTGGCGCGTCTCCAATGCCGAGCATCTCGCCATGAGCGAGGATTGCGGCATCGTCAACCTGTCGCATTTCGCGATGTACGACGTGGAAGGCCCGGATCATGTCGCGCTGATGGAATGGCTATGCGCGGCCAGGATCGGCGGCGATGCTAACATCGGCAAAGGCATCTATACCCACTTCCTCGACGACGAGGGCATGGTGCGCGCCGACCTGACCGTCATCCGCATGGCCGACCGCTGCCGCGTCATCGACGGCGCCGATGCCGGCCCGCGCGACTTCCACTACATGCGGCGGACGGCAGAAGACAAAGGGTTCGATGTCGCCATCACCGACGTGACCGAAAAATACGTGACCGTCGGCATCTGGGGTCCGAACGCGCGCTCGACCTTGCAGAAGGTCGTCGAGGACCCGGATGGCCTGACGCCGGAGAACTTTGCCTTTGCGGCGATCAAGCCTGTCAGGATCGCCGGCAAGGACGTGACCGCTTTCCGGATCTCCTATGTCGGCGAGCAGGGCTGGGAACTGCACATGCGATACGAAGACGGCCTGGCCGTATGGGATGCTTTGCGTTCGACCGGCGTGATGGCTTTTGGCGTCGAGACCTATGCCAACAGCCGCCGCATGGAGAAGAGCCTGCGCCTGCAGAATGCGGATCTTTTGACCGAGTACAATCTGCTGGAGGCCGATCTTGCCCGCCCAAAGGTCAAGGAGGCCGATTTCAGCGGCAAGGCAAAGCATCTGGACTATCGCGCCCGCGCGCATCAGCCGGCCATGCTCTGCACACTTGTCATGACGGATAATGTCGATTCCAACGGCGTTGCCCGTTATCCCGTCGGCACGCTGCCGGTGATGGACCCGCAAACGGGTGAAACGCTGGTCGACGAACTCGGCCGCCGATCCTTCACGACCTCGGTCGCCTACGGCCCGACCATCGGCAAGAACATTGCGCTCGCCTATCTGCCGTGGACGTATTGCCAGGAGGGCCGCAAGCTGGATGTCGAATATTTCGGCGAGACATACCCGGTCGAAGTGGCCGCCGTCGGCTACAGGCCGCTCTACGACCCGGACAACCTCAAGCCACGCAGCTGAGCCTCCCACAAAAGAGGTGAGGGGCGGACTCGCAAAAATGTGAATGCAAGGACTTAAAGCGCGTCACGTTTTGTGGGGCCATGCGGCAGCGCCTTAAGTTCTCGTTTTTATGCAAGTCGTTGCCCAAACCCGCTGCGCATCCTTGGTTCAAGCCCGAGGGCATGCTTTTGGACGACATGCATTAGCCCGGGGCTAGGCTTTTCGCTTTGTGGCGCGACGATTTTCGCTTACCTTGCGGCATGTCTGCTTTTCCCCGCGCAGGACATCTCCTCTCAGGCGCCGCCGCGCTGGCGCTGACGTTCGTCCAGGCGCCGGACTCCCGCGCTGCCGATCCCGTTGACGTCGAACTGGTGCTGGCGGTCGACGTTTCGCTGTCGATGTCGCCGGCCGAACTCGAAATCCAGCGTCGCGGCTATGTCGCGGCACTGACGCATGACACGGTACTGCAGGCCATCGCCGACGGCGCCTACGGCAAGATTGCCGTCACCTATGTCGAATGGGCCGGCACGACCTGGCAGCACATCATCGTGCCGTGGACGGTGATCGCCAATCGTGCCGACGCCGAGCGGGTCGTCGAGCAACTCTCCGCCCATGCGCCCAACAGCGCGCGGCGCACCTCGATTTCCGGTGCCTTGCAATTCAGCAGCGATCTCTTCGCCGAGAGCGGCTTTCAGGGCGTCAAGCGCGTCATCGACATTTCAGGCGATGGCCCCAACAATCAAGGTGCCCCCGTCGACATCATCCGTGACGAACTGGTCAGGCAAGGCATTACCATCAACGGCCTGCCGCTGATGACCCGGGGCGGCTTCACCAGCGTCTACGACGTCAACTATCTCGACCGCTATTACACAGACTGCGTCATCGGCGGGCCCGGCGCGTTCATGATCCCGGTCAACGAGTGGACGCAGTTTCCCGAAGCGATCCGCCGCAAGCTGGTGCTTGAGCTTGCCGGGCCTGCCTCACCGCAATGGGCGGCGGAAGAAGCGGCGCATCCGCCGGTGGTGCTGGCGCAGGACAAGCCGGCCACCGACTGCCTGGTCGGCGAGAAAATGTGGCGCGACCGAAGCTGGATGTTCGACACCCGCTAGACTTCAATCGCCATCCGCCAGAGGTACGCGTGCAAAATATTGCCTTGTCTTGTCTACGCGGCCAGCAACTGCTTGCGATCGACGCGCTCCTGCTGCGGCGAGCGCGCATAGAGCTCGCGGTAGCATTTGGAGAAATGCGAGGCGGAGACGAAGCCGCAAGCGACCGCCACTTCGACCACCGGCAGCGATGATTGGATCAGCAAGTGCCGAGCCCGGTCGAGGCGGATCTCCAGATAGTAGCGGGCAGGGGATCGTCCCATCTCGGTGCGGAACAGGCGCTCGATCTGCCGGCGTGACAGGTCGACATGGTCGGCGATCTCGATCAACGACAGCGGCTCGGACAGGTTTGCTTCCATCAATTCGATGATGGTCAGCACCTTGGAGTTCTGGACGCCAAGGCGTGCGCGCAGCGGCAGGCGCTGGCGATCGGTCGGGCTGCGCACGCGGTCAGTCAAGACCTGCTCGCAGACCCGGTTAACGAGATTGTCGTCGAAATCGTCGCCGATCAGCTTCAGCATCATATCGAGCGCCGCGGTGCCGCCGGCGCAGGTGTAGATGTTCTGGTCGATCTCGAACAGGTCGGCAAAGACATTGGCCTTCGGGAACGCTTCGGAAAAGCCCGGCAGGTTCTCCCAATGAATGGCGCAGCGCTTGTTGGACAACAGGCCGGCGGCGGCCAGTATATGAGCGCCAGTGCACAGGCCGCCGATGGCGACGCCGCGATTGTATTCCTCGCGCAGCCAGGCGAAGGCCGATTTGTTCTGGTAGCGCTCGACATTGATGCCGCTGCAAACGACCGCCATGTTCGGCCGTTCGGAGCCGGACATCTTCTTGCGTTCGTCCTCCAGCGAGGTGTCGACGGCGCATTCGACGCCGTTCGAGGCGCGCACCGGCTTGCCGTCGATGCTGGCGAGCCGCCAGCGGTAGGCTTCGTAGCCGAGCATCCGGTTGGCCGAGCGCAACGGATCGAGCGCCGTTGCAAAGGCGATCATGGTGAAATCGGGGACCAGGAAGAATACAAACGATCGCCTGATCGGATGATTTACGACGTTCACAGGGTAACCCTCACGCTGCAATGGCGCGAACAGGATGTCGCGATCAGCATAGCGACATCAGGAAAAATCTTTCCTGTCAATCGGCTAGGCGGCAACGAAAAGACTTTATTTGCGACATGGGTCGCAAATGGGCAATCGCTATGCGATGACGACCCAACCTGCTGCCGGATTGAGCATTAGGCCGCATGTGGTCGGGGCATGACCAGGCACGCCGCCTCGGCAAACCGAAGCGGCGTTGTGATCAAACTTTGAAGCAGCGAGCGCCGCTTGCGAGCTTGGCAGATCAGGCGACGAAGCCGAGGCGCGCGGCGGCCACGGCGCCGGTCTGGCCAGGCATTGTGTTGGCAAGGCGCTGGCGCTCGAGCGCGGTCGTCAGGCTCATTTCACGGCGAGCAAAAAGGCGGGCAAAAAGCTTCATCATCATCTCCATTCGGTTGCTCAGACGGGTCGCCTTCGCGTGATGGAGTGGGGCAGCTCGTTGGCTGGCGCTGATATAGGCTTACGTGAAGGGAAACTAAATCACAAAAGCGAAGCACTTGACATGAAAAGCGACATGGCATGCGATAAGTTTGGGCAGTCTGCCCAAGATTTGTGAATATGTACAAGGCGTTAGGCAGGAATCCCGCTGCTATGCGGCGTATTCATATGCGTCATGCAACGGCGACATGGCTCTAAAAGAACATTTGATCAACAAATAAAAAGGCCTGCCGGATATCGTCTGTGCGGCAGGCCTTCAGCTTTTGATACACACGATCTATTTTGCTCCGCCAGCCCAGGATCCAACGCCGTGGCGAGTGCCGGTCTTGGTGTCGGCGGCTTCAGGCCAGCCGATATCCTTCTGCAGTTCGATCGGCAGAGAGCGGATGGCGCGTTCGGTCTGGTAGCGGGCGCGGGCCGCGCTGAATTCGGTCGCGATGCGGCCGATGGATGACAGGATGGACATTTTAATTCTCCTTAGGGTTGGGCCGGGTGCCGGTGCTCGGCGGACCAAGCGCTACATCCGGTTTGTTTCAGCTTCATTTCGTGTCGATTGCAGATCAGTGTCGCAGTCGTTTCAACCCCGCCTTCGATGCGTCTGCCTTCGATGGAGTTGACTATCCTCCCAAAGTGATGTTCAATCAAACGAAATGGAATGATAGTTTGCATCAGAAAAATTGAAGGTCGATCCCGATGAACGCCCCACTCAATCATCCGTTGCCGCTGCTCGATCTCGACGTTTTGCGCACCTTCGTGGCGATCGCCGAAACCGGCAGTTTCACCACCGCCGCCAGTGCCGTCTTCCGCACACCGTCGGCTGTCTCCATGCAGATCAAGAAGCTGGAGGACATTCTCGGCCGCTCGGTGTTTGCGCGCGACGCGCGCTCGGTGACGCTGACCACGGATGGCGAGATGCTGCTCGGCTACGCCCGCCGGCTGTTGTCGATCAACCGCGAGGTGGTGTCGAAGTTCATCATCCCCGACATTGTCGGGGTGGTGCGGCTCGGCTCGCCCGACGACTATGGCGAGCGCGTGCTGCCGCACGTGCTGAAGCGTTTTGCACAGTCGCATCCTTCGATCGCCGTCGACGTGACCATCGACCAGAGCGTCAATCTGCGTCGGCGCATGGACGACCGGGCGCTCGACATCACGCTTCTCACCAATTCATACAAGACCAGCGCGCTCGGCGCCGAAGTGCTGCTCACCGAACCGATCGTCTGGGCCGGCGCCAAGGGCGGCTGCGCGCATCTGCGCGAACCGCTGCCGGTGTCATTGTGGGAAGAGGGCTGCGCCTGGCGGGCCGGGGCGCTCGAAGCGCTTGGGCGTGAGGGCCGCAACTACCGCGTCGCCTATATGAGTGCGCACACCGCCGGCCAGCGCGCCGCAATCATGTCCGACCTCGCGGTGGCGCCGCTGCCGAAATCGTTCCTCGGCAGCGACATGGTCGAGCTTTGCCCGAAGGACGGCATGCCCGATATCGGCACCTACAATCTGGCCATGGTCGTGGCGCCGGACGCCAGCGCGCCAGTGAAAGCCGTTGCCGATCACATCCGTGCGACCTTCGAAGTGTTCAAAGAAACCGGAAAGTTTTGATTCAGGACTTCGACGGCGTAGACAGGTTGTGAGTGGGGACTTCACGACCTGTCCTTTGCAGTGCCAATTCGCCGGCCTTGGCATGATAGCTTTCGGTGTCGCTGGCTAAAAACGTCACGATGCTGTCCCGCGCGCGCCGCGCTTCTGGCATGTCGATCAGCGGCCAAGCATGGAACATGCCTTGCTCGTGCACAACCTCTATCGCGACACCGGCGGCACGGGCCTTTTGCGCGAAGATCAGATTGTCGGGGGTCAGCATGTCGCGCGAACCGGTCAAAAGCAGCGTTTTCGGCAACACCGAGAGGTCACCGTAAAGCGGACTGATGCGCCAGTCGCTGGGATCTATGCCGGCACTGTAGAGCCGGACTGCCTCCAGCCCGCCAGGAATTCCCAGCCACGGATCGTAGCGTTCCGCCTCGAACACTTCGGGGTTGGCGAGCGACAGATCGAGCCCGGGCGAAATCAGCACATGGCGCGACGGCAATGGCAGGTCGGCTTCCGCGGCCATCATGGTCAGCACCACGGCCATGTTGCCGCCGGCGGAATCGCCAATGAAGACGATGTCCTGCGCTTCCGTTTCGTCGAGCATCTGACGGTAGACCTCGCCGACCATGCCGAACATGGCGTGGAAATCGTGTTCGGGAGCAATGGGGTAGATCGGCACGGTGATGCCGAAGCCCAGCCGGTCGGCCATATCGGCGATCAGTCCCCAGTGATAAGACGTGATTTGAAAGACATAGGCGCCGCCATGCAGGTAGAGGATCCGCTTTCGCTCGCCGGTCTTCGGCGCGATCTCGTACACGGGAAAGCCGTCCACGCTGCGCGTCGCGATCTCGAAACGCTGATGCAGCGATGCGGGCGGCTGATGGTTCTCCGTCTTGCGGGCGTAGGCGATCCAGCGCTGCAGGTTTTCCGGGCTGGAAAAGGCTTTCTTGCGGCTATACCTGAGCACGAAGGAAACGACGTGGCTTTTGATACTGGGCATGCGGACACACGGACTTCGGCTGAGCCGACTAAGAGAACCCCTCGCAATCGAAGATCGTGCCTTCGCCCAGAATGTCAAGATTTGCGCGGTCTCAACACGGCCCTGTGATCTGGCTGGCAATCAAGGCCAGCGCAGCATCGCTCAGCGCCTGGGCAGCAGTACGGCGCGCAGCCGACGGTCGCTTGCTGCCGGAGCCGGATGACGGTTCCGGCGCTTGGCCAGCAGCTTGCATTTGTCGGCGAAGGTCATCAGCGCGCCGAACCCAGAAGCAGGGCCGAGAAGGTGACCTGCGGGTCGTTGCGCGGCGACACGGGCCAGCCGATATCCTTCTGAATTTCGGGCGGCAGGCTGTTCATGGCCCGGACCGACCTGTTCCTGTTGTGCGCATGCTTGATGGCCGTACCAAAGCGGCCGAGGCTTTCGAACATCGACATCTTCATCTCCCTTGGAGTGCTGCGGCGGCTGAAAGTTATTTCCTGCCTGCCGTTCGATGCCGGTTAAATGCGCCGCGTGTGTATCGGGTGGATTTCGCGAAAACAGCGCCTTGTTTCTGTTTGGGCTGATCCGGAAACATATGCATGCAAATGAGAATGAGGGTGAGTGCAGCTTTTAGCAGCGGGATGCTACCCCCGGCCGCGCCGGGCGGCGTGGCCTTCGCGCGAACGACGCCGTGGGGCGGCATCGCCGGCAATGCCGTCCTCGCTCACGGTCTTGCGCGGCGGCAGCTTCACCGCCGCCGATAGTTTTGGGAACGGGTCGATCTTGTTCGGCAGCGCCATGGCATAGACGAAATGCTCCTGGAATCTCGGCTCCAGCGCCGTCTCGATCTTCTCGATCCGGCTCACCGTTTCCTCGATCTCGCGGCGATAGCCGCGATTGAGCAGCGCCATGCGCGCACCGGCACCGGCCGCGTTGCCGACGGCCGAGACCTTGTCGAGATCGCAGTCGGGGATCAGTCCCAGCACCATGGCGTATTTCGGATCGATGAAGGAGCCGA
The DNA here is from genome assembly GCF_055811435.1 of Mesorhizobium sp. WSM4837. NCBI lineage: Bacteria > Pseudomonadati > Pseudomonadota > Alphaproteobacteria > Hyphomicrobiales > Phyllobacteriaceae > Mesorhizobium > Mesorhizobium sp. WSM4837. The sequence continues at coordinate 14,057 of NZ_JBVVQE010000021.1, read as the reverse complement.
AGGCGCCGGCGAAGTGGATGCGGTCGACATGATCGGTGTGCTGCTTTTCCATCAACAGCTTGGTGCCGGCATAGAGTGCTGCCTTGGCGAGCTGGATGGCGCGCACGTCGGTCTGGGTGATGGTGATCCTCGGCTCACCCTCCTTCAGCACGTAGGAGAAGGTGCGGCCACTGGCGGTGACGCGCGGCGAGCGGGCGCAGAGCCCACCGTCGACGACGCCGTCCTCGGAGATGATGCCGGCCAGGTACATCTCGGCGACCACCTCGATGATGCCGGAGCCGCAGATGCCGGTGACGCCGGTTGCCTGGACGCTGTCGAGGAAGCCGGGCTCGTCGGACCACAGTTCCGAGCCGATGACGCGGTATTTCGGCTCCAGCGTGTCGGGATCGATGCGGACGCGCTCGATGGCGCCGGGCGCAGCGCGCTGGCCGCCGGAGATTTCCGCGCCCTCGAAGGCGGGACCGGTGGGCGACGAGGCCGCCACGACGCGCTGGCGATTGCCGAGCACGATCTCGGCATTGGTGCCGACATCGACGATCAGCATCATCTCGTCCTGGCGGTGCGGGCCTTCCGACAGCGTCACCGCAGCCGCGTCGGCGCCGACATGGCCGGCGATGCAAGGCAGCATGTAGAGCCTAGCGCCCTGGTTGAGCTTCAGGCCGATATCCGACGCCTTGATGTGCACGGCGCCCGAGACAGCCAGCGCGAAGGGCGCGCCGCCGAGTTCGGTCGGGTCGATGCCGAGGAACAGATGGTGCATGATCGGATTGCCGACGAAGACGCAATCCAGGATGTCGTTGCGCTGGACGTTGCCTTCCGCGCAAACCTTGTCGACGAGACCCGAGATCGCCTCGCGCACCGCGACCGTCATGCCTTCGCGGCCGTCCGGGTTCATCATCACATAGGAAACGCGGCTCATCAGATCCTCGCCGAAGCGGATCTGCGGGTTCGACGTGCCTGACGAGGCGGCGACGCGGCCCGACAGCAGCGACACCAGATGCATGGCGATAGTGGTCGAGCCGATATCGCAGGCAAGCCCGTAGGCCTCGTTCTTGAGGCCGGGCCACAACGAGATGACCCGCGCGGTCTCGCTGTCGGCATCCTTGTGGATGGCGGCGGTCGCGGTCCAGTTGCCTTTGCGCAGGATGACTTGCACCTGCGGCAGCAGATGGAAATCGAAATCGAGGCTGTTGAGCCCCCAGTCCTTCATCAGCGCGATCTTCAGGCGATCGAGATCGCCTGATGGATTGTGCATGTCGGGCTCTTCGATCTCGACATAGCACATGTGGATTGCCGAATCGCGGGCAATGACCCTGGTGTCGGCATCCTTGCGAATGGTCTGGGCGTTGATGACCGTGTCCTGCGGCACATCCACGACGAGATCGCCCAGGATCTGCGCCGAGCAGGACAGGCGGCGCCGTTCGGGAAGGCCGCGCACGCGTTCGTAGCGTTCCTCCTTGGCGCCCTTGGGCGAGATGTGGTCGTTGGAAGAGACGATCTTGTGCTTGGCGAAATTGCCTTCCTGCACCTCGACCTGGCAGCGCCCGCAGGTGGCGCGTCCACCGCACACGCTCTCGACATAGACGCCGAGCTGGCGTGCGGCATCGAGCACCGGCGTGCCGACCGGAAACCGCCCGCGCTTGCCGGACGGCATGAACAGCACGAGTGGATCGGTGATGTTGGCAGGAGAGTTCACGATTGCGCGCTTATCCTCGGGCCATACGGGCTTCACGACCCCCGCGCCGGCGACCGCCATTGCCATTACCTTCGCCCGGCGCATTGACTTGCGTGGGCGCCGCGATCGCCTGGCCGCCTTCGGCCGGCTTGTAGTCCTTGTAGGTCCTGATCCAGTTGGTGCAGTTCTCGTCGGTGCCGTTCAGCACATTGGCGCCGCGCACCGCTTCCATCTCTTGCGGACGCACCGGGTTCATGATCGCCGAGGTCATGCCGGCGCCGATCACCATCGGGATGAAGGCAGCATTGATGCCGTGGCGGTGCGGCAGGCCGAACGAGATGTTTGACAGGCCGCAAGTGGTGTTTACCTTGAGCTCTTCACGCAGCCGGCGCAGCAGGGCAAAGACCTGGCGGCCGGCGTCGCCGAGCGCGCCGATCGGCATGACCAGCGGGTCGACGACCACGTCATGCGCCGGAATGCCGAAATCGGCGCAGCGCTCGACGATCTTCTTGGCGACGGCGAAGCGCACATCCGGATCCATCGAAATGCCTGTCTCGTCGTTGGAGATGGCAACCACCGGGACATTGTATTTCTTGACCAGCGGCAGGATGGCTTCGAGCTTTTCTTCCTCGCCGGTGACGGAGTTGACCAGCGGCCGGCCCTTGGCGACCCTGAGCGCCGCCTCGATCGCCGCGGTCACCGAACTGTCGATCGATAGCGGCAGGTCGACCAGCCCCTGCACGATCTCCAGCGTCTGCACCAGCAGGCCGGGTTCGGTCTCGTTCGGGTTGACCGAGGTGACGCCGGCATTGACGTCGAGCATGGTCGCACCGCAGGCGGCCTGTTCCAGCGCGTCCCTGATGACGGTATCGAAATTGCCTGCGATCATCTCGGCCGCGAGCTTCTTGCGCCCGGTTGGATTGATGCGCTCACCGATCACGCAGAAGGGCTGGTCGAAGCCGATGATGATTTCTCGTGTCGCCGAGGCGACGATCGTCCGGGTCATGCAATCTCTCCCTCGTGATATAAAGACTTCTTTATATCGTTTCTGTTTTCGATCAAGCGAATGGTGGCGTCCGCGCCATCAATGCGCGGTCTTGACCATGTCGACCTGCGTTTCGGTGATCTCGTCGTGCAAAATGTGGTCGAGCCGGTCGGCGACGAGCTGATCGTCGCGGCGGATTTCGCGTTTCCAGGGCTGGCGCCCCTTCAGCACGCCCGATTCATCGACGATCTCGGCGACATATTCCTCCTGGCGATAGGCCATCACATGGACGCCGCAGACGCCGGGAATTTCTTTCACCTCGTTGATGATATCGATGCAGAGCTGCTTGCCTTCCTTCTTCTGGTCCTGGGCGCCTTCCAGCCGCTTGACGATCGAATCGGGGATATGAATGCCCGGCACGTTTGAGCGGATCCATTTGGCGGTCTTGGCCGAGGCCAGCGGTCCGACGCCGCACAGGATGAAGCATTTTTCCGTAAAACCGAGATCGCGGACCTGCTGCATGTAGGTGCGGAACATCGGCACGTCGAAGCAGTACTGGCTCTGCACGAATTGCGCGCCGGCGGCGATTTTCTTGCCCAGCCGGTAGGGGCGGAAATCGATCGGCGGCGCGAAAGGGTTGATCGCCGCGCCGAGGAAAAGCTGCGGCGGCGTCGTCAGCTTGCGGCCGGACAGGAACTTGCCGTTGTCGCGCATGATGCGGCAGGTTTCCAGCAGTGACATGCAGTCGAGATCGAATACCGGCTTGGCGCCTGGCTGGTCTCCGGCCTGCACGCCGTCGCCGGTCAGGCACAGCATGTTGGCGACGCCCATCGCCGCCCCGCCCAGCACGTCGCCCTGGATGGCGATGCGGTTCCTGTCGCGGCAGGCGATCTGCATGATCGGGGCATAACCCATGCGGGTCAGCAGCGCACAGATGCCGACCGACGACATGTGGCAGTTGGCGCCCGAGGCGTCGACGGCGTTGATGGCGTCGACCCAGCCGTCGAAGATTTTGGCGCGGTTGTAGACGTCTTCCGGATCGGCGCTGTCCGGCGGGTTGAGCTCGGTGGTCACCGCGAATTCGCCGCGCCTCAGGACGCGCTCCAGCCGGCCGCGCGAGGTGTGGCCGGGCAGGGGGTCGAGCGGCAGATGGATGCCGGCCGGGTTCTCGTCGGGCTGGCGGCCGATCATGCCGGTGCCCCAGGTTTTGGAACATTGCGCGCGGCTTCGCGGGCGGCGGCGGCCTGTGCGGTCACCCGCAGCCATGCCGAGGTCTCGCGCAGCGACTGGTCGACCGGCTTCTGCACGTCGAGGATCTTGTCGCCATGCACCATGTTGCGTGAACCTTCCCAGGCCTTGACCCAGACGCACGGCATATCAGGCTCGACCTCGCAATTGCCGTTGGCGCGCACACCGCCGCAAGGGCCGTTGCGCAATTGCTTGGGGCAATTCATCGGGCACGACATGCCGGTAGAAGAAAGGACGCACTGGCCGCACATTCGGCAGTCGAACATAAAACCCTTGACGCGTTTTTCGACGAATTTGATCGGACCTTCGACGCGGCCGTAACCGATGCGCTTCCACAGCGGATGGAGGAGCAAAAACATGTCGGAGAACCTGGCGTAGAACCATTCGAGCAGTCGCGAGTGGCGGACGGACCACAGCCTGACCGCGAAGGAGCGCTGCACGCGCCGCTGCGGCGACACGTCGGCCGGCTTGTAGTCGGATTTCGGCGCTGCCTTCTTGACCAGAGTGGCCTGGGTAATCGCCGGGGTCGTTTCAGACATCTTCTTTTCCGCCCGCCTTGACCAGAGCGACCAGCCGCTCGCGGTCGTATTTCGCGTCGATGTCCTGAAAGGCTTTTTCCGCCTCGCCTTCAAGATCGTCGCTGACCGGCATGGGGTCGGCCTTGCGCCATTCGGCAAGGTAGTCGTCGGTGCCGCCGGCGCCGGTGCGCATCGCGCACATGTCGATCGCCTCGGTAAAGCGCAGCGGCAGTTCGCGCTTGGCGTTCTGCCGGCCCTTCTTGACGATGACCTGGGCGGGGATGTCGCGCCAGTAGACGACGATCAGATCGGCCATGAATTTCCTACTCCTCGCGCATGACCCCGAAAATCGGCATCGATTTTGGAAAGGATCATGCGCCGACTTAAAGTGCTACAGCGTCCATTGCGCGTCCAATAGGACGCGCGGCGCTGTAGTGAGTGCGAGCATTGCCGGAAGCGCTGTCGGGCTGCTTGTTATGGGACGACGCGCGCGCATTCAAAAGCGACGCAATTGGCAGCCGCAACGGAAACGCGAAAATATTCGATGCTTGGCCTGGTTTTGATCAGCCGGCGCGACGATCGAAGCTGCCGACAAGCTTCCTGTGGAAGCGGACATAGCCTCGCTCGGTCGTGCGCAGATGTTCGGCGACAATTTGGTGGAAACGCGGCAGGCGGTGAAAGGGAACGGCCGGATAAGAATGGTGCTCGGAGTGGTAAGGCATGTTCCACGCCATGAAGCGTACCAGGCTTGTGGTAAAGGTGGTGCGTGTGTTTTCGAGCATGTTGGCGACATGCGGGCAGAGCGCGTGCTCGGCCAGCAGATAGGCCCGCAAAAACGGCTGACCGACGAGCACCGGCACAATCCAGACCCACAACAGCAGCGCTGACTGCACGGCCAGGGAGGCTGCCAGCAGCATCGCATAGGCGATCAGAAACCAACGCGCTTGCGAAATCACCTTGTCGCGGCCCTTGTCCGGCACGAAGCCGTCGCGGTTGCGGCCGGCGGCGTTGACGACGATCACGCGCGCCATGCCGCTCCAATAGGGGATCCCGGAGAGATAGCGCACATACTGGCCGATGGTCTCCGGTTTCGGAGCCATCAGTTCGGGGTCGTTGTCCGGATCGTGCGTGTGGCGATGGTGCGCGAGATGGAAATAACGGAACCATGCCGGCGGCAGCAGGATCAGGAAGCCGGTCACGGCGGCGATGGCGCGATTGAGCCACGGCGTCCTGAAGGCGGTTTCGTGGATCGTCTCGTGCAACAGCGTGAAGAAAAAGACGACCAGGATTCCCTGCGGCAGCGCGAGAACCGGCCAGAACGGAATTCGGGCGGCGATCAGCGCACCCAGCACCACAACCAGCCCGCCGTGAACGGCCAGCCGGACAATCCCGGGCCCGTCCAGTTTGGCGGTGAGGTCGCGACGATCCTCGACCGAAAGGCTGGCGATGATGGTGCGGTGGTCGATTTCGCTCATAAGTGCCAAGCTTATCGCCAGAGCGCTGTCCGGTAAATCGGCGCTCGTTGCCAGACGCCGGTTTTTGCGCCGGTCCAGAGATGGAACCAGATCGTCGGATGGTACCATTGTTTCCAAGGCAGGCCGCGGCGCGGCGCCCGCAAAGACATAGTGCTAGTCGTGAAAATCTGACGGTTGATACCAAATCGAATTGCAGCGATGGGCGGTTAACTGCCGTCCGTGTCGCCGATTGGAACGCACAGGCAGCGCCATATCAGACCTTCGTGGTCTCACTTGCGAAATCGTTATCCGCACTCAATCCAGACATCTAGTGATTGGACTTGACGCGCTACTTCGGGACGAGCGACCCGGCGCGGCTTCCTGGGGTTGGATGAATCGCGCCGTTTCGGCCGGGGTCGTTATGTGGCTCATTCGAGCGCAATAGAGCGCGACTCGCGATCACTCTAGGCTGGTCTTGCCGAGCTGAGTGTACCAAGTAGCGTTGTCCCAAAAGCTCGTGATCTTGATGATCCGGCCTTCCTCGTTAGTTTCCAGAATGAACAGATGGCGCAACCAATACTCCTTGCCTTTGTTTGTGATTCCAAACGCGTCCTTAGTCTGCTTTCCGCCGATGTGAACATCCACGAAGGCAACGTCACCGCTCTTGTCCTCCCAGATTGTGCTAACCTCGTTGCGCAGGTCAGGGAAAGCATCGATCAGCGTCCGCCAGACCGGCACGCCATCTTTGAGGACATTGCCGGAACCAGCGTCACCGAAAGGCACGTAGACGAACGTGGCACTCTCGGTAAAAAGAGTGGTCATGGCGTCTACCTTCCGATCGCGGTAAGCGTCGAAGAATTTCTTTGCCGCTTCCGCTGCATTTGCCGCTTCCGCCGCAGCGACCGCGAAGGCAGACAAGGTGATTGCGATCAGCACCGCCGCCGAAATCCGAGCTGGGTGTAATTTTTCCCGTGTCCTGAGTGAATGGAACGTCATCATCTCCTCCCTGAGATTGTTGACTGCAGCAGATTGTCCAAAACGGCAGATCAGGATTCTACTAGATCGAGGAACGTCCTCGCTTCCTTGATGTCCGGCGTCGCGAAGCCCTCTGTGAACCAGCCGCAAACCGGTGCGAGAAGGTCGTGGGCCCTTTGCCGCTCGTTTCCCTGGACCCAGAGTCGGGCAAGAGATGTGGCGGCTCGCAGCTCCCAAAGCTTGGCGCGTTGATGTTGGGCCACGGTAAGCGCGTGCAGGAAGGAAGCCTCGGCCTTCTCGTCCGCCTTCAAGTCCAGGAGCAGTTCGCCCTTGCGGAGGTGCAACTCAGTCTCGTTCCACCGCTCGTTGGTCTCGGTGATCAATGCGAGCCCTTCCTCGATCCTGTCGAGTGCCGCGCGTGGGTTGCCAAGCCTGCTGAGGGCGCTGGCGAGCATGAGCAGCCAGCGTGGCACAAAAAGCTTAGCGTCGTGCCCACGCCATTCGACTATGCCGTCACGCATTTGAGCAAGACCGCTATCCGACTCACCCGCCTGGATCAGAACCCAACCCTTGAGAATGACCCCTGCTGTGCGCCAAAGTGAGAAACCGTGCTCCGTACTGATTGAGATCAGTTCATCGACAATGGCCTCATCCGCACCAAAGTTGCTGTCGCGCTTATACGCGCCGAGATCTCTCGAATAAGTGCAAAACAGGGCCGATTGGAACAGGCCGAACGCCGCGGATGGGCTGTGCCGGTGGTGTTTTATAGCCTGTAACAAATCGGTGTATTTCTCGAATGCTTGATCGGGATAACCGAGGTGCAGCAGCGCGTGGGCGATATAGCAAAGGTTTGCGATACGGGGATCATAGGCGAATCGATAGGCAAGCGCAGCGTGCTCGTTCGGATCGTACAGCGCCAACGACGCCTCCATATGCTTGCGTCCGGCATCAAAATCTCCCCGGTGCACCGACGTGATGCCGACGCACCGGTGTGCGATCATGATTGTGGCCCGATCGCAGTCGCATTCGGCCCTGCGCAGCATCGATGTCGTCGTTGCCAGCGCAGCATCGAGTTGACCACGCAGGAGGTAGACGAGATACCGGCCGTAATCGGCCACGCTGCGCAGAGTGATGTCGTCCACTCGCTCGCACAACTCCTCGGCTCGCGCGAACGCCGCTGCGGTGGCCGGCGACGACCAACCTTTGGCCGCCATAAAGGCGGTGCCCAACGCCACCTGCATATCCAGCTCCAGGCGGACGCGCTCCTGAGTGTCAGGTAGCGTGCGGACAAGTCTTAGCCCATTTTCCAGGTGCGCGATCGACTCCAAAATTGCAGAGCGCTGGATCGCCGATTGCGCGGCTTGCCACCAGTAGCTGACTGCCCGCTCGATAAGGCCTGCCTCGGTGCAGTGATGGGCAATGATCTCCGGCAAAGCCTCGGAACCCGCTGCCACACGCTCTTCGAGAGCCGCGGCGATGCGCGCGTGCATCTGCTGCCGCCGAGTTTTAAGAAGGCTGGAATACGCCGCATCCTGCACAAGCGCATGCTTGAAGCTGTAGGTCGCTTCCGGCGGCGCACCGCGGCAATAGATCAGCTCGGACCTGCAGAGCTGGGCCAAAGCGTCCTGCAGTTTGCCTTCGTCGTGCGGCGCCACGGCGGCCAGCAGATCGTGCGAGAATTCGCGGCCGATTACAGCCCCGATCTGCGCCACCTCCTTGACCGGCGCCAGGTGATCGAGGCGAGCCATTAGCGAGTCGTGCAGCGTAGCCGGGATCGCCAGCGGCGGGAGAGTTCCGGTCAACTCGAAATGATTGCCGACGTCCCGCAAAAGGCCTGACTCCAGGACTGTCTTGGTCAGTTCCTCAACGAATAGCGGAACCCCGTCAGTTCGCGCCATGATCTGGTCCAGAACCTCGCGCGGTAGCGCCTTGCCGCCGGTGACGCGGAGAGCCACGGCTGCGCCGTGCCGTCGCGTGAGACGAGAAAGCGAGAGCTGGGTCACATGGGCATGGCTGGTCCAGGGTGGGCTGAATTCCGGCCGGAAGGTGATCAGAACCAGTGCCGGCAGACGCTGGACCCGCTCAATTACCAGGCCCAGCAGCTCTAGTGTCGAAGGGTCGATCCAATGCACATCCTCGTATACGGCCAACACAGGCTTCTGCTTGGCTAGGCCGGCGAGCTGCTCGACCAAGATTTCCAGCGTGCGTTGCTTGATGCGCTGTGGCGGCAGATCGATTGGCGGGTAGCGTGTTTCGGTTGGGATCGCAAGCAGAGCGGCCAGTACTTGCGCCGCCTCCCGGTCCTGCTCGCCGCCCCGAGCGAGCAGAGTTTCAAGTTTATCGAGCTTCATCTCGGCGGTGTCATCACGGTCGAAATGCGCCGCCCGCTCCAAAAGTCCGACCACCGGATAAAGCGCACTGTTGGTGTGGTACGGCGAGCAGTAATTGCTGAGCGGGATGTACGATTCGTTGGCCAAGTGCTCGCGCAAGGCGCGCACAATGCGCGACTTGCCAATCCCCGGCTCCCCGGAGAGGAGGATCACCTGTCCTTCACCTTCCTCCGCCCGCGACCAGCGTTCCAGAAGCAGAGCCAGCTCCTGCTCGCGGCCAACGAGCTTCGTCAGCGCGCCGGTGTGGAATGCCTCGAAGCGGCTTTCGGCCCGGCCCTCGCCTCTGACGGAATAGGCTTTCAAGGCCGTCTCGAAGCCCTTCAGAACCTGTGGTCCCAGATCCTCCAACTCGAACAGATCGCCCAGCAGATGTCTTGTGCTCTCGGCGACAATTACGCTGCCCGGCCGGGCCAAGTCCTGCAGTCGCGAGGCCAAGGTCGGCGTCTCGCCGACCACCGCCCGCTCGCGCGCTTCCTTGTCGCCGACAAGCTCACCGACCACCACGAGACCCGTCGCGATCCCCACCCGGCCCGCAAGCGGCTTGCCATCCGGCGCCCGCAGTTGCGCCACTGAACTGGCAACCGCCAAGCCTGCGCGCACCGCCCGCTCGGCATCATCTTCATGCGCTCGTGGCCAGCCGAAATATGCCAGCACACCATCGCCCATGAATTTCGCAATGTGTCCCTCGAAGCGGGTAATCTCGCCTGCGCAACAATTCTGGTAGCCTCGGATGATCTCACTCATCTCCTCGGGATCGACCCGAGCCGAAATCGCGGTGGAGCCGACCAGATCAGCGAACATCACGGTCAGTTGCCGCCGCTCGGCACCGGTTGGGGACGCCGGTGCCGACGCAAGTTCGGCGACTTGAGTCAAGGCTTCGACACCTTCAGCTGAGATGGCAGAGGAACTTTCCCGCAGCTCGGCAATAGCCTCCAGAAGCTTCCGGCGGTGCCCTACCGAACTGACGCCGATGTCCTTGAGATCCTCGGCCGTCAGCCGCAGGAGCACTTCGGCCTCGACGTTGTTCTCACGAAAGGCCGTGCCGTATTGCTGCAGCCCTAAGCTGCGCAGCCACTCCTCAATGTCCATGTCCCACTTCCGCGGTGGAGACGCCGGAGGGCTCCTTCGGCAACAGTCCGGCAGTCTTACACAACTGGGGTCCTATGCAACGTCATGGAAGTTGTGGCCGACGGGCTTCTAGCGGCCGGCGTGTTAGCGAGGTAGGCGGATCAACCGTCCGGTCTTTGAATCCTGCCGAATTTCAGATCGCTGGAACGAACGGCAGATCCCCACAGCTGTCCTTAAACCACGCCCGCGCCAAGGTCGCGAAAGGGTCACGACGTTCCCTTGACCTCTCATCAGGGATGGTCCGCAAGGGGTCGTCTCGCGTCCTTCTTCGTGGGTACCAAGCGTCAGGTCTTCACCACCAGCGCGTGGGTTCGCTTTGGACCGCCGGGTTAACCCTGATGATCGGCCTCAGGACAGCGGGCTCAGCGCTTGAATTCAAGGATGTCGAGCTTCGATTCGTAATAGGGGGCCGGGAACTCGATGCGCCATTCGTTGGCGCTGTTGCGAAAGGCATAGCCGACCTGGTCGCCTCGCGGCCCGCCGCCATAGGGTTTTGCGGGATCGTTGTTGACAAAGAACGAGCCGAGATAGATCGCGCGCTTTTCGCCGTCGTCGAAGAAACGGCCCTTGGTGCGCTGCGAACCGGTGCGTTTTTCCAGCATCCAGCCCGAACCATCGTCGCTCACTTTGCACTTGAACCAGCCATAGATGACGAGCGGGCTCAGTCCGCCGGCCTTGATGGTGCGGCATTGCCAGTTGCCGGCCAGATCCTTGTCGGAAAACGCGACCAGCGGCTTTGCCAGCAAGGCGTCGAGCTGCTTGACCTCGGCGTCGTCGCCGGCCCTGGCTTCATCAAGGGCTGCCTTGCGCGTCTCGGCATATTTGTCGAGCCGCACCTTGTCGGCGGGCGTGATCAGCTTCTGCACCTCGCCATCGGCGAGCGCGGGCAGGGCGAAGCAGAAAAAGCCTGCGGCAATCAGGAGGCGAGCGATCATCGGTGCGTTTCCCGGTCGACGGCTGGAACAGCCTGTTTTCTCGTTTGGCATACAACTTACCGGTTCGCGGCGGCCTGTCATCCGTGCTTAACAGCGGTCAGCTTAAAACTCGTGGTTTTGCCGATGCGGATCTTGCTTACGGGGTCGTCAGGCTGGCTGGGCAGCGCGCTAGCGCCGCGCCTGCGGGCCCTTGGCCATGACGTCATCGGGCTGGATCCGGTCCCGTCGGCGCAAACGCAAATGATCGGCTCGGTCGCCGACCGTGATCTGGTGATGCGGACGGTCGGGGAAAACCGCATCGAGGCGATCGTCCACAGCGGCGCGCTGCACAAGCCTGACATCGAACACCAACGCAATGAGGATTTCATCGAGACGAATGTGCGCGGCACCCTGAACCTGCTCGACGCGGCGGTGGTATCAGGCGTTCAGCGCTTCGTCTTCACGTCGACGACCTCGCTGATGATCTCGAAAGCCATACGCGCCGGCCTCACCGGCGGTGCGCGCAAGGCCGCCTGGCTGACGGAAGACATGTCGCCCGAGCCGCGCAACATCTACGGCGTAACCAAGCTCTCGGCCGAACATCTTTGCCGCCTCTATCACATCCAGTCCGGACTGCCGGTGATCGTGCTGCGCACCGCCCGGTTCTTTCCCGAGGCAGACGACATGGCGCATGCGATCGAGCAGTCGGACGCCAACACCAAGGCCAATGAGCTGTTGTTCCGCCGACTGACCGTGGAAGATGCCGCCGAGGCCCATGTCGCGGCGCTGGAGAAGGCTCCACAGCTAGGCTTCGACGTCTTCATCATCTCGGCGCCAACGCCGTTCCGGCCTGATGATTGCGAGGCATTGATCGCTGACGCGCCGCCAGTCGTGGCGCGTTATTTTCCGGAGTTTCCGGCGCTTTATGCGCGAAAAGGCTGGACGATGTTTTCCTCGATCGACCGTATCTACGACGCGTCGCGGGCGCGGGACAGGCTGGGCTTCGTCTGCAAGACGCGCTTTGCCGCTGTGCTTGCCGGGCTTGCAGTGGAAGAAGACCGCGCCTGATCGAACGTCAGCCGTGTGCCGCGGCGCTGGCCAGCTCCGTCGTCAGGTCGCCATAGCCGGTGGAACGGCGCTCATAGGCGAGGCCGAGCATTTTCGCGGCTTTCTCGGCGACCTTGTCGAGTTCCGGATCGTCGGTCTGGGCGATATAGACTAGCTTCTCGTAATTGCCGAAATAGTCCTTGATCAGCTCCGGATGCCTGTCGAGGCCGAGCGGCTTCATGAAGAAGGCATCGAACTGCCGGCACAGGAAATCGGTCATGTAGAACGACATCATGTCGTCGCCGGCGATTTTCGCATAGGCTTCCATGCCCTGGTAGAAGGCAAAGCAATGCGGACCGGCCATGCGCTCGACCCCATGCTTCTCGCAGACGCGGTCGAGCAGGCCGCCGGTGCCGCAATCGGCATAGCCGACGAAAATATTGGTGTAGCCGTCCGCCTTGGCCTTCTCGATTGCCTTGTCCATGGCCGGCGCGATGCGGTCCGGGTAGAAATGGAACTCCGCCGGCAGGCAGGTCAGGTCGAGATGGTCGAGCCCCAGCTGCTCCTTAACGGCCAGAACTTCGCGCGCAATCATCCCGCAGGCGATGACAAGCAGCCTGTCACCTTGATCGGGTTGTAGTTTTCGCGCAATGCTCATGGAACCAGTCTAACCGATTTTCGTTGCTGTCCCACGAACCTATCTGTTGAGGGAGATACCATTCATGAAACCGCTACGCATTGCGCCGATCGCCATCCTCGCTTGCGCCCTGGCTCTTTCGGCCTGCGCCAACACCGTCCGCGGCGTCGGCAGGGATGTCAAATCGACAGCCAACGCGGTTGAGGACACGGTCGAGAATCCCTGATCCGCAATCTCATCAAGGCGAATCGCGATCAACATAGTTCAAGCGATGCGCGTTAAGTCATTGTAACATCTGGGAACGACAAAGTCGCGTTGCAAGGCTTGGCTCGGTTTATGGTCCATGCCGAATTCGCCGAAGTGAGGTCGAAGCGGCCGTGGTGTCCGCCTATTGCAATTGTTTCGTCAGGTGGGGGTTCGCTGGGGCAGGCACGAAAAGTTGACTTTTCGAATGGGGGGACATGCCGGTAATCTTTCCCTGTACCTCAACAACGAAGCTAGGAGCATAGAATGAAGACCGCTCTCTTAGTTGTCGCCGCTCTGGGCCTTTCGGCGTCCGGCGCCGCAGCGGAATGTGTCGGCCACAACAACACGACGGCTTCCGTAGAGCAGCAAACCAAAGCTGCAAGCGTAGATCAGCAAACCACAGTCGCAAGCGTCGCGAATACAACCGCCGACACGCCGATCCTGAAAAAGGAAGAGGCGAAAGAGTCTGAATAGGCGATACAAGCCGCTACGCGGAACGCTGTTGCTTGTTGAAGACTTGACATGCCGGCGCTACGCGGCGCCTCGTCTGCAAGAGCATAGGTACGGGCTCCGTACTTATGCTCTTGTGTTCTCCTCGTCAGTTCAGGCCGAAGCGCGGACGTTGTGCTTGCGCTTCATAAAATCCTTGGCGGTCTCGACTGCCACGGCTGCGTCGCGGCAATAGGCGTCGGCGCCGACGGCTTTGCCGAATTCCTCGTTGAGCGGGGCACCGCCGACCAGCACGACGTAGTCGTCGCGGATTCCCTTTTCCTTCATCGTGTCGATGACGACCTTCATGTAGGGCATGGTCGTCGTCAGCAGCGCCGACATGCCGATGAT